>CAMDDF010000017.1 GCA_945890885.1 Candidatus Kuenenia stuttgartensis
CAGGGCTGGTCGCCAGAACCTAACCATGAATGGGCATGTCTGGATATTAGCCGTTCTGATGTTCAGAAGCATTTGCGCAATGTTTATGAAAAACTTTATGATTGGGGGTTTAGATATTTCAAATTTGATGGTGGAATGTTTTCTACTCCTGCCGGAATAAGATTTTCCCCTGAAGCTACCGGTGTCAGTTGTTTTCGCGACGGCTTAGAATTGATACGTAAAGCAGTTAAAGAATCACTGGTGCTTGGCTGTGGGACGCCTTTTTTGGCTTCCATTGGCCTTGTAGATAATAGTCGAGTTTCTAGTGATACAGGTAAGACTTGGGTTGCATTGGGGGCGACAACGGTTGACGGACAGGCGATAGATAAATCTCAGCCTTATAACCCTGTTGCACCGGCGTTAAAAAATGCATTGAATGGAACATTGTGCAGATGGTGGCAGTATGACAGATGGTTCCGAGCCGATCCTGATGTTGTGATGGCAAGAGATGAAAATACAGAGTTGACTATTGGAGAAGCCAGATTAAGCGTGCTTTCTTCTATCATCACTGGGGTTGCTTTTACAAGTGACAGATTGGATCGAATAGATAAAGATAGATTGAGATTGTATTCAATGGCATCCAAAATACGGATTAAAAATGTGAAGCCCATTGATTGGGAAAATAAGGTGTATTTTTATTTCTTCGAAGGGTTTATTGAAAATTGTAGAGCAGTGGCATTTTTCAACTATTCCGAATATCCTCAGAAAGTGAAATTGTCGGAATTGAATATGCCCGTTGTTTGCAGGGAATTGTTACATCCGTATGTCAAGATTAAAGATTCTGTTGAAATCTTGGCTCATGATGCGGCATTGTTTGTGGAAGAAAAATATGAATCAGAATTTGTCACAGATGTGTGAGACATAAGACTTACAGGAGCTATGGTATTTTTACTCGACTGAATAAAAATTTTTCTCAAACTGAATTCGCCATAACACGTAAAATTATTAAAAGTTGGCCGTGTTCTGAAGTAACCGCTGGCAAAGGAATTAGCGTGGGCGATTATTTTAGCAAAACTATGGACATTTCTGCAAATTGTCACACCATTAGGCTAATGTTACTGGCCAGTTTATTGTTTTGCTGGTTTTGCTCCAATGCAAAAGGCATTGTAATTGTAAAAGATGGGCAGGCAAACGCAACAATTGTAGTGAGTCAAGATGTCATGAATTCCAAGCCTTTTCATCCTGAATGGAACGCAAAAGGTGTTACGGAGGAAACAAAAGTATGCCTTGCTGCCAAAGAGTTCCAAAAATATATTGAAAAAATTTCCGGAGTGCGTTTGCCGCTGGTCGGCGACAGTAACGCGGTAAGAAACATATCAGGGGTTACTGTTCTACGCGGCCTTACTAACGAAGAAAACAAGGAAGGCTACCTCATATACTGCAAGGATAATTTTCTTGTACTTGCAGGCAATGACGATGGATGGTACCAAGGCACATTTTACGCAGTTGCTGAATTTCTTAATCGCATTGGCGCAAGATGGTGTGTCTGTTAATTATAATACGCAAACTACCCCCTGCCGGTTATTTAGTCTGAAATGCCGGAGCATTTTGGATATGGAATTACTTATTTGGCAATCTCAGCATTGCCCTGAAAGCTACAATAGTTGCGAACTGCCAAAATGACGAGATAAAAGACTTAAAATGAAAAATTTATTGATAGGATTGACAAATGAAAAATTTATTGATAGGATTGACAATTGCTGGGCTGTGGACAACTGCTTTGGCAGAGGCTATCGTCACCCCTCGTACAGGTGATTTCCCAACGGTCTATGTGACTGTACCATTAGACGATTATGCCAACGATATTAAGGGACAGACCTTTCCAGCACGGAAGATTATGGTAAAGAATATTCCATTCGATCTCGTTGGAAAATCTGGTGCAAACAACCTGTTTCTCCGGTCTGCCGAGTGGAGCGACTGGAAAACCGATTCGTCGGAATTTGAGTCCTTGTCTGATGTGATGCCGAAAGAGAAGACACCGCAGCGTCCCATCTTCCAAATTCCAGTGGCCGATTATACTGCGGTTTGGCTGCTTGCGGCGACCGACAGTGATCCGGCGATGTCGCCGGTTGTGAGTTTTCGCATCGGCTCGATCGGCAATCGTTTAGTCTACCAGCCGCGAATAGTATACCATGATTTCTCAGCCACGGTTCCCCGCGTCAGCGAAGAAACAGGAGTTGGTGTTGTGGCGACTCTTCCTGGGAAGGACGGCAACCTGTTCTTGTTGCGCATTCCTTTGGGTAAGGCGTTTGCGCAAGATTTTAAGGATCAGTGGCAACTGGATGTGGAAGTAACCAAGGAACTTCGCTTGGCCATCCGCCGTCCGGATCCTTGCCGTTACAATATCCGTCCTCTTGGGCTACCCAGTGGAGTGCGTATTTACGGTATGACATTCGAGCGTTCCCCCATCCAGATGGAGGTGACCAGCGACGAATCTGGACACGTTTTCAATGAGCCACAAACCCCGACATTTCATATCATACTTCGGAATCCCTCCACTGCTTTGGTCAACGGCTCAGTGATTGGAACGGCAACCGATTATTATGGTAATATTACAACTAATACCATTTCCGAGGTGAGACTCGATACCGGCCGTTCCGTGAAACTAGAACTACCGCTTAAGCTGAGCCGACGAGGATATTATGATCTTTCTGTGGAACTCAAGATTGGTGGAACAATTATATTGCAACGTGATACCGCTTTCGCATTGCTTCCCCCCGATACACGAAAGTTTCGCGATGAATCTCCATTTGGCACATGGGATTACAGCGGTAGCCATTACACGCCAGACAATCCCGATATCGTTGGGCCTTTGTACGTTAAAGCCGGTCTACGCTACGGAATGTTCGACTATCCCAAAGACGCGCGACACAAGTATGGTGTCATTAAAGGTAACGATCTAGCAATCAACAGCTTTATCGAGGATGCCGCAAAATGTGTCGGTGAAGTTGCTGCCAAACAGAAAGCCAATCCTGCTGAAGAACCAATCAAGCGATGGATGATTTTTCATGAAGACGTTATTTCTGGACAGCATGTAATGCGTACCCCCGATATGTTTACTGGCAGAGCTCCCTATAAGCTGAACGAAGCAGAACAGGAAAAGTTTAGCAAAATGTGGCAGTTGGCCGAAAACAGTGCGAAGGCTATTCACCAGGAGTTTCCAGACGCTGAGATATATTTCGGTAATGGAACTATTCACTTATTGGAGGAATTCCTTCGCAATAAATTCCCAAAAAATCTCCTTGGCTCACGTGGTAACGAGGCTTCTTCCAATATGCGATTACCCGAAACCCAGCCTCTAGACATTGTTGCCAATAATGCCTCGTTGTGGATGGATCGGCAGGTACTGGACCATTACGCCTACAATGATGTCCCCCTGCGGCAGTGCTATGAAATGTGCTATGCAAATACCAATCCCGGCAATCTCACATTACGTACGCAAGCATCCTATTATGTGCGTCACATCATGCATTCGCTGTCCTGGGATATTCCAATTATCCGTTTTTCTGTCATTGTAGATGCTGGCAATTCCTACTATTTCAGCAATTGGGGAGCCAGCGGACTTTGTCAAGCGATGCCGGATGTGCGACCAAAACCATCGTATGTCGCCATTGCCACTCTGACATTGTTGCTTGATGGAGCTAAATTCACACGCGTGATTCCGAGTAATAGTCCGACCATTTATGCGGTTGAATTCCAACGCAGGGATCAAAAATTTGTGTCATGTCTCTGGACTATTCGCGGCCAGAGAGAATTAACCATTGGGATTCCATCAGTGTCGTCGGTCATCCAAACAGACATTATGTGCAATACCAAAACGCCCCCTATTTCAGAGAAGAAGTTGCAGTTGGAAGTCTCGGCGGAACCGGTCTTTTTGACAACCAACAAACCGATCACTGAAATCACTCCCGCACCAGCCATCTCTCATGGCCGTCCAAAAGGCGAGAGTTTCATCATCTCATCTCTCGGTAACATGAGTGAGTGGACTGTGGAGCAAGAACCCAGCCGCGAGTTGGAAAACTATAATTTCCTGTGTCCTCGTCGAAAAGGTGATTTCTCCTACAAGGAAGTCGCGAATTTCAAAGGTGAAGCGAATGCCCTGGAAATTAAACCGAAACTTCCTGTGGAGGGTTCTGTTTATCTACCTATGTACTCTGTTTTGAAGTATAATAAGGGAGTTGAAATACCCGGGATACCAACGGAGATCGGGCTTATGGTCAACGGCAACGGCGGATGGGGCAGGGTTATTTTTGAATTGGAGGACGCTTCCGGACAACGCTGGATTTCAATAGGTGCTGAACAGTCTGGCGAACCTTCTGCCAATATGGCGGATTGGATGAGCAAGGAGGAATTCGAGAAACTCAAGTCCTCGAAATCCATGGGCATTAACGACTGGAACACTGACGATGCCTGGGGGCGCAGTTTCATCAACTTCGAGGGCTGGCGATATCTCAAGTTCCCTCTGCCGGGGAATTATCCCGGCGAAGGATATCATTGGCCATACAGCAGCCAGTGGCGTTATAGCGGTGACGGCGTAGTGAAATATCCATTGAAGTTTAAGAAGTTAATATTCACTTTGCCGGAAAAAGTTCTTTATTTCAAAGAATACAAGCCCACTGAGCGTCAGGAAATTTATGTGAAGGACCTTATGGTAACATACACTTCTCCTGAAAAAGCATTTGTGGCAGAGTGATAACGATCTTATTAGGTCTTCAATAATGAAAGAATCCAAAGATAAAATTGTAAAATTGGGAATAATTGGCTTAGGCTGGCGGACGGAAGTACTGCTTGTATCACTTTTTGCCATTGATGCGGTTGAAATTTCCGCAATCTGCGACCTATCCGACAAAGCCGTTGCAAAAATTAAGTCCATCTTTTTAAAAAGCGGTCGCCCAATACCGGCTGCTTTCAATAATTACAATGATCTCCTGCAAAAGAATGATATTGATGCGGTTCTGATCCCTACATCGTGGAACTCTCATCTGCCGATTGCGGCTGCAGCCATGAAAGCTGGCAAATATACAGCGATTGAGGTTGGTGGAGCTTCATCAACCGAGGAACTTTGGCAATTGGTGCATGCATCAGAGGGAACCGGTGCTCACTGCATGATGCTTGAAAACTGTTGCTATGCCAGAAATGAACTGATGATTTTAAACATGGCCCGACAAGGCCTGTTCGGTGAATTGATTCACTGTTGCGGCGGATATGAGCATGATCTTAGAGATGAACTAATTCCTCGTATGAAAGAAGGCTTTGAGAGAACTTTTCACAACAAGTACCGCAATTGTGATCTCTATCCTACACATCAACTTGGCCCAATAGCAAAGATTTTAAATATAAATCGTGGGAATCGCTTCTTGAGCTTGGTTTCCATGGCTTCCAAGTCTCGTGGATTGGGTCTATATGTAAAAGATCACAGTGGTCGGGAAAGTCAGGAAAGCGAGATCGCCTTTAACAAGGGCGATGTTGTTACGACAATAATCAAGTGTGCGGGTGGAGAGACTATCACGCTGACCCATAGTGTTTCTCTTCCAAGACCCTACTCTCGCAATGGCAGGGTTCAAGGTACCAGGGGAATCTGGCTCGAGGATGTTGACGGAATCCATATCGAAGGCATAAGTTCATCAACTAAGGAATTTGATGTTTCAGGGAATCCATACACTGTCCACCATTGGGATACTGTTCAGAGTTTTTATGATAAATATGACCATCCCATCTGGCGAGATTACAAAGACAACATTGTAGGTGGACACGGCGGTATGGATTGTTTGGCTCTTATGGCGTTTATAGATGCTGTTAGACATAAAATTGCACCTCCCATTGATGTTTATGATTGTGCTGCATGGATGAGTGTAACTTGCCTTTCAGAGCAATCGATAGCTCTGGGCAGCATGCCAGTAGCTGTTCCTGACTTTACAAATGGTAAGTGGATAAAAAGAGAATCCGTACCAATCAATAAATGGTCGCTGACTAACGTCTATAAGGACTGATTCAATTGAAAGTATAAGATTAACGTGAACGCCGTTTGAACATTGAAATTTGTAAATTAAATTTTTTAAAGAAAGATTTGGTAATTAAATGACAAGTTATAGAAAGCGAATTTGTGTTGCAGGGGTAAGTAATCGAGCAGTTTGGATGTATATGGTCCCTATCTTGAATGAATATCACAACTATGCTCAATTGGTTGGAATGCTTGATTCAGATAAGAGTCGTATGAGCAGTTTCAATAGATCTCACAAGCTTGACATTCCGATGTACAGCCCTGATCAGTTTAATACCATGGTCAAAAAAGAAAAGCCAGATGTGGTTATTGTGGCCTGCCGTGACTGCGATCATGATGAGTATGTGGTAAAATCACTGGCTCATGACCTTGATGTTATTTGCGAAAAGCCGCTTACTATCAGTGAAGATAAGTGCGCACATATAGCCGAAGCTGCCGCAAAGAGTAAGGGCAAAGTCATCGTTACTTTCAATTATCGCTACACCCCTCATGCAACACGTATTCGTGAACTTATTCAGGAAGGCCGCATCGGACGAATTGTCAGCGTCGATTTGAACTGGTATTTGGATACATATCACGGTAGTTCCTATTTCCAGCGGTGGAATCGACAACGTGAATGCTCAGGCGGCTTATCGGTTCATAAATCCTGCCATCACTTTGATTTGGTTCGATGGTGGATCGATCAGCATCCTATTGAAGTTTTTGCGTACAGTGCACTGAATTTTTATGGCCAAAAGGGCGTTCATAATCCTCTGTCCGCCAAAGAAATCGGCGATGGCCGTACCTGCCCGACCTGCGACAAAAGAACTATATGCAAATATTACATGCGTTATCAGCGCTCTGAACTGCGCGGCCAGGAAGGCCTTAATATGATGCAAAAGATTGATGATCATATTGATCACTCCCAGCTATATGAAGGATACAGTGCAAGACAGTGTATTTTTGATCCGCAGATAAATATTGAGGATACCTATTCAGCGGTAATCAAATACGATGGCGGAGCATTTTTGAATTATTCTTTGAATGCCTCAATGCCGTACGAAGGTTTTAGGCTTGGAATAAATGGCACTGAAGGCAGGATTGAAATTAAAGAGTTACATGGCGACAGTCGTCGATTCCCATTTCCAGCAGAGAATTATCAGCCTACAATCACCTACATTCCCATGTTCGGTGGCCGTGAAGTTATTGATGTGATAAATATTGGTGGTGGTCACGGTGGTGGCGATCCGTTGCTGCTTGATGATCTTTTCATCGGGCCCGATACTATGAGCAAGGTAAAAAGGATGGCAGATCTTTCTGATGGAATTGAAGCGGTACTTACCGGAGTAGCGATTTATAAATCAGCACAACAAGGTAAGCCTATCTCGATTAAGTCGCCTTGCTCGGGAGTATGCAACGATACCATTCCTCTGGTGCATCAAGTATCTGCTATCGGGCCACTTAGACATTATAAGCCTAAATTAGGAACCTTGAATGCGTAATAAAGTAAGTTGAAAAATTAAGAAGTGGGTATATTTGATGTTGGGTGTGTACTCAATATTATCAAAATATCCGTAACCAAGGCCGATTACAAGGATTAACTATGAGTCTTACTTTACTTGAAGCCCAGGGAATTCGCCCAGGCACTTATATATATGACGTACATGATCAGCTAAAGCAACATGTATATTCACGTTCTGAAAATTATTTTGCCAGAGGTGATGCCGAGCGTGACAAATTAAAGACCAAAGAGCAGATTATAGCACGACAGAAATGGATTCGTAAAACTTTTCTAAATTCAATCGGCGGACTACCCAAAAGCATGGAGCAACTTCAAGCCAAAGTAGTCGGCAAAGTCGAATGCGATTCGTTCGATATAGAGAAGGTGATCTTCCAGTCAAGAGCTAACAGCTATGTCACTTCAAATCTTTATATTCCCAAGTCAATTCGTAAACCAAGTCCGGCAATTTTGTTCGTATGCGGTCATTACGAGCGAGCAAAACATGAGCCTGCACATCAGATCGTCTGTCAGCATTTGGTGCAGGCCGGTTTTATAGTTCTGGCACAAGATCCGATCGGACAGGGTGAGCGGCTCAGCTATTATGACCCATATACAAAAAATACAACCGTCCGCTGTGGCACATCTGAGCATGATTATGCTGGATGCCAGTGTTTTGCGGCAGGTTATCCAATTGCAAGATATTTTTTGCATGATAGTATTTGTGCACTGGATTACCTGATATCACGTCCGGAGGTCGATTCAAAAAGAATCGGAATTACCGGCAGTTCAGGCGGCGGATTACAAACATGCATGATGATGATGGCGGATCAGCGGATTGCGGCCGCGGCCCCAGGTACATTTGTTACGGATCGACGATCGTATATGTATGCTGGCGGAGCACAGGATGCCGAACAGATTTGGCCAGGACTAACCAAACAAGGTTTGGATCATGAAGATATGCTGATTGTTATGGCTCCTAAGCCTGTATGCGTGCTTGCCGCAAAATATGATTTCTTCCCGATTGAAGGCACAAGAGAAACGCTCTCCAGAGCACGGCGATGTTGGCAAGTATTTGGCAGAGATAAAAATCTAGAACTGGCTGAAGATACCAGCCGACATGACTATACGCCTTTTCTTGCACAGGCAGCAGCAAAGTTTTTTGCAAGGCACCTGCTTGACTCAAAAATTAATACTTCAAATAATAAGATTGATGTGATTGAGCCATCAAAGCTCTGGTGTACTAAAACGGGGCAGATAAGGGCAGATTTTCATGATACAAGTACAGTGTTCGATGAGAATCTGACAGTTATAAAATCGCAGAATAAACTCATTAAAAAAAGTGGAAACAAATTTGCAATAAAATGGCTAAAAAATAAAGTCTTTAATGATCGTCAGGAATGCGACCTCAATCCGAGAAATTACTGGTCAGAATTTGTTGATGATTTCTGGGTTGATGCATGGGTGTGGTGGTCACAAAAGAATGTTTTCAATCACGCGATGCTGTTTCGCAGTTATAAAAATCGAGACACAAATGTTCCGGTCACCATAGCTTTATGGGATGGCGGTGTCTGTGAACTGACAAAACACATAGATTTCATTCGCAGTAACTGCCAGAAAGGCAAAAGTGTGCTGGTAACAGAGCTTACTGGCATGGGAACATTAGAGCCAAACAATCTTCTTAGCGGCTTGTCTGCAAATGAGTTTTATGGGGTGTTTCATAAATTAAATACTGATTTGATGTGGATTGATGACAGTATTGCAGCGATTCGAGTTTATGACCTTTTACGTAGCCTTGAATTTATTCAGCATCAATTTAAATCTAAAGATTCATGTATTTACACTGTTGGCCGTTACAACCTTTATGCTCAAGTCGCTAAAATGATTGACAAACGAATTAGCAAAATTGAATCTCTACAGGCGCATAATGGTGCTGCGCCATGGGCTGTTGAACGACATTACAATTATGAAGCCATTCACACATTCATTGTTCCAGGTATTTTAAAGCATTTCAGTGCATGTGGCCGTTTTGAATAAGGTCCAACTTCCGATTCATTTTAGCGAAAACGACGATCGCTTTTTTGTGTGCTGATAACTTTGACGCAGAAATTCTTGCGTCAAGCACTTTTATCAAGATTTAATTACATTTATTTTAGGAGCTAATTTAATGCAAAAGGTTCCAATTAATTTAGGCTCGTAGCAGTGAAGCGAGCTTGCCTACGTCGATCATATCATCCTTGTCACCATCTGAAGCGATCAGTTTATTACGGCTGGGATCGGAAGATATGAAGTTATCTGACTTATAATATTCGAGCGTTCCTTGAAATCAGAAAATCCAGTTAAAGCTCTGACAAGATCAATTATGCTAAGGTTTACTTATTTGCTTTCGGATGAAAAAACATTGGTTTCTTTGAATTACGCATAATAGTTGCAACAGAATGGGTCATATTGTCTTGGCCAGAACATCTGATGGATTCAGCAGCACTCCCACCATATCAATAGCTTCTATTTCTTTTGCATTCAATATTTGTCAATTTCATATTTTAAACTTTTTTGGTTCTTATCCAATAAAGTTGGTTGATTTTGATCTTCAAAAAACATAAGTACTTTGAATTTAACGCTTTAAGGCTTGTATCCATTTGCCAGTTTTATGACTTTCAAGCACCGCTTCAACTATGCAATCGGCAATATGACCATCTTCAAAGGTTGCAAAATCTATTTCTTTCGATTCGCCTGCGATATACCTGTAAACATTGCGACAGAAATTCTTTACTGCACTTGGATACCCTTCATTATGTCCTGCAGGATAGTGGGCATAATCACGAATGCCCTTATCCATCAAAACAGCATCCTTCATTTGGAGCTGATTAGGGGCATTACGGTTGCCTATCATCAATTCATTAGGCCGCTCATGATCCCACCAGAGGCTCTTTTCGGTTCCATTCAGCTCAAATACTATATGATTCTTTCTGCCTGATGAAACATGAGTAATACAGGTCATACCCTTTGAACCATCATCGAACTGCAATAGGACATGGCCATAATCTTCGGTATTTATTTTTACTTTTTCATAATCATCCGGCTTTAACTCTTTGCCGGAGAATGTCTCTATCTGCCCTTTTGGCTTTTTGCGATATTCGTGAAGCGTCAATAAATCCGCAAAAACCTTTACAATTCTTTTTCCGGTTACAAACTGAATCAAATCAAACCAATGCGAGCCGATATCACCCATCACCCTGCTGTCGCCCGCCATCTTTGGGTCTAAACGCCAGCTCCAGTCGGTATCATACAACAGCCAGTCCTGCATATAGCAGCCCTGAACAGCAAACACCCTGCCCAGTTCACCTTTTTTAACCATCATTCGAGCCTGCTGAACCAGCGGATAATAGCGATAGTTAAAATTGACAGCATTAACAAGGCCTTTTGCTTTGGCAAGAGCTACAAGTTCTGCTGACTCCTTGCTATTCATGCCAAGAGGCTTTTCGCTAATGCAATGTTTGCCAGCGTTTAATATATCCTTATTAACCTGCAGGTGCATAAAGTTAGGCGTACAGTTATGAATCACATCTATGCTCTTATCATTGAGCATATCCTTGTAATCGCCGTATGCTTTGGGAATACATAACTGACTTGCCTTTTTCTCCGCCAACTCCTGATTGGCTTCTGCAACGGCTGCAACTTCAACATTGCCAATCCTTCGCAATGCCTCTATATGTGCAGGGCCTATATAACCGGTGCCTATAATACCAACTTTCAATATTTTCATTTCAACTTTTCCTTGTTCTTCAGTTATGCTATATTGTCCATTTTATGTGTACTGTGCGTCATCATCTTTTGAAAAAAATCTTCGCTGTACATTTCTTTTTTTAAGCACCAACACTCTGTATGTATGCTTTCTCCGCCGGGATAAATCGTCAGCATTATCCCCAATGTCTCCATCTCGACAAAATCACGGCAGGTATAAATTTCAACATTACAGCCGCCATCAGGATAAAGACTTTCCTGAGATGCGAAATCATAGTATTTGAGAAATGTACCGTCTTTTAGAGACAGCGCCATCCAGCCCCTATCACTATAAATTCCAACTTTACTGGTTTGACCATTGGGTTCAATGATCATAGCATCTCTGGTCATCCTCCAAAGAGAGCTATTGACGTTTTTTTCAAAATCGCCAACACTTGCCCAATAACATATCTTGTTGATACGCCATTTATCTGTGCCTAAACCCCAAGGAACAAAAACCGACCCATTGGGGCGCACCGCGGTCAGCACCCATACCGCCCCATGCCACAACACCTCACCAACATTCCGCAGTATATGGCGCAATTCAAACCCACCACACTGTTCGCATGTCCTGATTTCCAGAATTCGCTGTATTTTATGGCGCCCAACCGGGCAACTAATCCGCAGCGACTGCTCACTGCATGTTACCTCACATGGCGCATTATCCGCCTCGTAGGTATCGGCAGTTTCAGGCGCAACAGTGAAACGATGGCCGCCATAAAGTCTAAAATCGCCGGACGCCCAGCCGGTCGTATCTTCAAAAAGAATGTTGTCGTCGTTAGCATGCCGAAAGCTGAGTATGCGAGGACCTATATCAGTAACCACAATAAGTTCTACGGAATTATTAACACAGCGATAAGCTGTGTTCCAATCACAATATTTAATTCTTTCGATATCCATTAATTTTACTGATTATGCCTCACCATACATCTTGGCCATCTGCTATTTAACCGATTCCTTTATTATTTCGACAACACTCTGCTCCTGCTCTAAAGTCAGCTTTGATGGTATAGGCAGCAGAATAGAGCGGGCGAATAACTCATCGCTACGGGGGCAGGCGCCCTTTTTGTAATCATAATCGCTCGACTTGTTCTCTGTCAAACTCCACGGATTACCAGCAGGCGACAAAGGCACTTTGCCAACCAAAGAAGGAATATTATAATAGATATGCAAGCCATAATCAGCAATCCTGAAAATATTACGCAAACCACTTTCTTTCATATTCGCTGCAACCTTTATCGCCTTCTTCGCATCTTCAAGTATCATAATCAAAAATGGACCACTGTCACCAGTTGCATCATTTAGCTTGCGAAATCTCAATCCTTCAATTCCTGCAAGTCCTTTTTTAATGCGCTCCTTGGATTTAACCATACTACCAGTTATCGCATCAAGCTTATCAATCTGAACCGAAGCAACAGCGCCGCACAGCTCTGACATCCTGCGGCCCTGCCCCCAATTAACAGCATAAGGCTCTGGTACAGCCAATCTACCATTGACTCTGATTAGACCCATATCATGCGAACTAAACGCTTTGAAGTATAATTTTTCATCGTTAGTGATGACCAGGCCGCCCTCGCCGCTGGTCATATTCTTATTCAATTGCAAACTGAATATTCCCATATCGCCAATCGTACCAACTTTTTTGCCTTTGTAGGAACCGCCATTGCACTGGGCGCAGTCTTCCAACACAGAGATACCGTGCTTCTTCGCTATCGCCATTATCGCATCCATATCACATGGACAACCAGACATATGAATCGGTACTATCAACTTCGTCCTCGATGTTATCTTCTTTTCCAGATCAACAGAATCAAGACAGAAACTTTCATCGACTTCACAAAGTACAGGAATCGCATTATTGGCAATAACGGCACCAACAGTTGCAACCCACATATACGATGGAACAATCACTTCACAGCCAGGTCCAACACCTAAAGCCTGCATACAGGTTATCAATGCCCCAGTGCCGCTGTTAATCCCAAGTGCATACTTAACACCATAATACTTTTTGGCCTTCGCCTCAAATGCATCGACATATTTGGCATTATTCAAGCCATAGTACCGAAACAACGACCCATTTTTAATCACGTCAACAACCGCGTTTTCTTCTTTTTCGTCTATCCAGTAAGTACCAGGAAACTCAAATGGCCAATCTATCTTTTTCATATTTACATTCCTTTTAGATAATCATAAACCGTTTTTGCAACAATCTCATTAGCCTTAGCAGTAAGATGAACACCATCTTTCAAAATGATTTGATCTTGAGAATGCGTTATGTATGCTTTTCGTAAAACAGCATCAACATCGATCAGCGTTAGGCTTTTCTCCTTGGCAAATTCTCTTGTCGCTTGTCTATAAAATTCAATAAAGTGGTCAAATCCGCCGCACGCAGCATACTTTTCATGCTTTCCTACGGAATGCCAATCGTCAATAACAGGCGTAAACGTCAGCAGAACCATTTGAGCTTTGGCGCCAGTTATTTTTTCGTACATCATTGCCATATTGCGGTTAAATTCTTCTATCGAAACCGTTCTATTGGGATCGTTTGTTGCATCATTGCCGCCAAATTCCACCAGCACGATATCGGGCTTATGAGCTATGACATCCTTTTCAATCCGTGCAAGCCCTTCCCTCGATGTATTGCCGCCAACACCAGAATTAATGACCATATAGTCTACATTTGCACTGCTATCATTAAGCCTCTTTTCGAGAAGAACCGTCCATTTCTGCTCAGGTTCAAGACCTACAACTGCCTCCGTGATCGAATCGCCAAAAGCAACTATTTTTAAATTTTCTCTTGGCATATCAACCATCTCCTTACAATTATCAACACAACCGCCAAATAACAGCGACAAAACTATAATCAAAAAAACACATCAATAAATGCATATTTGTTACCATTAAATTTTAATATGGAATCTACATCACCTTAACACTGTTCGGCAAATAATGCTCAGTAAATGTCCTTCCCCACCGATAGCTGGGCCGAAAAGCCTCAGCCATTTTGCATCTTGCCTGCAATCCTCTGAATTTAGCCGGTATCTCAAGAAATGCTTCCATCTCATAACCAAAAATATCTTTCATCCATGAATTTTGGCTTTTATGCTGAGCAATCATCTTTACTTTAGTTTCAAACGAGGAAGTAATATCAACATAAATCTCCGGAACAAAATTCACTCCGGCAGGAGTATCCATATAATAAACATGCGGTATATCTGAACACACTTTAGTTTCCGTTTCAATAAGTGGAATCGTAGCCATGTGAATGCAATCATCTACGATCCTTCCAGATATAGAATGATCCGGGTTATAATCATCTACCCAGTGGCAAAAAACAACATCAGGACGTGCAATCCGAAAAGCCTCAATAAACTTTAATCGCGTTTCTCTGGTATCCATTAGAAACTCATCATCAAAATCAAGCCATATAAGTGTCGCTCCAATCAAATCAGCCGCCGCCTGAGCTTCTTTTTTTCTAACCATTGCTATCTCATTCTTGCTCAGTGTCGAAGAACCAATATTACCATTGGTAGCCGTACAGAAAAAAACATTGGCTCCCTGCTTAGCATATAAAGCAGCTGTCCCGCCTGCATAACATTCTATATCATCTGGATGTGCGCCAACAAAAAGAACATTCATAATATCACCTTTCAATTTAAGCTAAAAAACATTACCTTTTTCGAGCGTCAAGCTTGAGCATCACGGCATTATAAATTTTACCTCAACAAATGCTTCATAATCAAAAGGTCAAGTTCTTCATAATCTCTTTGAGCAATCAACGATTCGACTTTTGTCTCACTGAGACTTCGTGACAGCTTAAGCAATTTGAGGAATATTTCCCGACTATTGCTAAGATGCTTGGCCGCAACATCGTCTTTCTGCGTTCTCATTGTCTTTACATCAAGACCGACCCACTGGCCATCTTTGCCGTAATCATGCTTATCAAGAATACGAACCTGATTAAACGCCCTTCTAAGGTCAACTGAGCCAAACGATTTATCCTGGTCAAACTTCAAACCATTCTGGTCATTCAAGTGAACCGACCACAATTTCTTATGAGCAAGTGCATAGCCCATCTCATCTGACGGGTCAAGGCCTGCCAGTATCGCATGAGCAGATTCAATCACACAGCCAACACGGGATGCATCGCTTGTCAATAATCCCAAACCTATCGCATGTCCGATTGTCGGGATATATGTATGATCCATAGGCTCGTTTGGCTTTGCCTCAATCGCAATGCGTATGTTGGGGTGATAATCAAGCATAGTGCTTATCGCGGAAGCCAATCTGTCAACAGCAACCTTGCTGTCTTTTGATTCCCGAATATATGTACCTTCGCGGGCAAGCCACAGAACTATAAGATTTGTGCCAAGAGCATCTGCTATGTCGATCGCTCTTTTGCTTCTTTCGATAGCATATTTTCTGCATTTGGGGTCATTGTTTGTATATCCGCCGTCAATTGTCCTTGCATCTTCCCAAAGCCTTGGCGCAACGAATTCTGCTGTCAGCCCTTCACCGTCGAGGACTTTTTTGAGTTTTTTTGCTTTTGCGATAACCTGTTCAGCCGTAAGCGAATTCATATCCGGCACAGCGTCATCATCATGAAACTGCACACCATCAAAACCGAGTTTCTTGTACATTTTGATCTTCTTACCGAACTCGATATCTTTTCTGACCGCAGGACCAAATGGGTCTGCTCCCTGATGAATGTTCCATGGGCCAAATGTAAATTTAAATTTCCCTGCCATTTTAAAAATCTCCTTAGCTCAAATATTTAAGAGTTTTATTTAACGACTTTGCTATATGTTTTTATTTTGCCTTGTCTATCACAAATTCTAGTATCTGCCTGGTATCCTCATAGTTCGTTTCATGTCCCATTTCCGGCCTGTTTACCAAACACACCTCTTTACCCAGTTTTTGCAAAACACCAGCCAAACGAACAGCGCTATCAGGAGGCACAATCGTATCTTTACCGCCTACGCTTATCCCAACTGGACAGTTAATTTTTTCCGGCCAATATTCAGCACTGCGTTTCTTGTATTCGCATGGAATTTCCTTTTTCGTTCCGCCGAAAGACTGGGAAATGGCATCCTGAAATCCCTCATATTCTAAATGGTTTGCAGTAGGATTCGTTCCTGCAACACCGGCAATCATATCAGGATGCAATACAGCAAAAGTCAAAGAAGACGAACCTCCCATAGAACCCCCGCACATAAAAACCCTGTCGATTTTATATCGTGATTTGAAATCCTTGATTATTTGCACAACATCCGCCTCAGCGGCAGGCCCCATCCATGATGTCTTAGCCCTGTAATCTGGCGATACAAATATCATATTATGCGCCGCTGCGACATCACGGGATCCTTTGCACTCCGGTCGCGGATCATCGGCAAATTGCCATCTATCAGAGCCATGACCGTGAAGTGCAATCAATATGTCGTGGCTGGTACTGTTATTGAAATCTTCCGGTAACCGCAAAATATATCGCTGCATTGTCTGGTCATAATCAGACTTAAATTCAATGTCCACGCTTTTACCTAACTCCTTTCCCATGGCAGAACAAAATACAAACAAATTCACCATTACAGCAACAGATACTATTTTGAAAATATTCATGTATACGCCGCCTTATAATATTAATTATCGACAGCTCCGCAAAAGAACTGTTTGATTCTTACATATAAAACGCCTTAGCTCAAATATTTAAGCGTTTTCTTTAACGACTTTGTGTGGTCCAGTTTCGGGAAATACTCCAATCCAAAACAGCCTTTATAACCAAGCTCATCTATCCTTTTGACGATTGCCGGATAATTTACCTCCGTATCAAAAAGCTCTGCTCTGCCTGGAACGCCTGCTGAATGGAAATGCCCGATGATATCAATGTTTTTTTCAATAAAGTCAATGATATTGCCCTGCATAATCTGCATATGATAAACATCATAAAGAAGTTTTAAGTTAGGGCTGTTAATCTTGCGAATAATCTTTGCTGCCTCTTCTGTACCATCAAAAAAGTATCCTGCGTGATCAACAAGGCTGTTCAACGGCTCAATAACAAGAGTAATTTTCGCCTTTTCCGCTAATTTAACCGCTTTGATATAAGCCTTCATCAGATTGGCAAGCATCTTGTCTTTGGACATATTTTTCTGCGCCATACCTGAGAGAATGATACCCTTTTTACAGCCTATCGCATTGGCAAAATCCAGCATTTTCTGAATCTGCTCAAAATACTTTGCGTGGTCTTTATCATTAGCAGCATTGCCGCCAATTGAACCATCCCATGCACCAAAAGCAAAATCATTGATGGCAATACCATTATCTTTTGCAGCCTTCTTCAGAGATTTTGCATCTTTGGCCTGAGCGAAATCCACACATTTTCCATCGAATGTTCCTTCCGGATGCCAGAATTCAATGTATTTATAGCCAATACCGGCTATTTTTTCGATTCTCTTTTCAAACGGCAGATCCGTAAAAAAACATTCAGCACATACGCTTATTTTAGCCATAGTAAAAACTCTCCTCTATTTAAGATAAGCACTCAAAACTTTATTGATTCCTGCGGCCATTTTATTGCAATCTTCATCTTGCAAATTGTAGTCAATATCAATAAGTATAGCTTTTGAAAGCAATTCAAGCGATTTAGGGCACATGTCCTTTGTATATTTAGGCAGCTCATTCTCAGGAACACCGCTCCATGGCAATCTATCTTTTGATACTGACTTATACTGAAGTATATGCTCCCAGTAATTATAGGTATGCCAGTCACGAACTTTTGAATCATAAATACCGCCAGCAGGAACTCCCTCTGCCTGAAGCGCAGGAAGAACTTTCTTGGTTGTATCAGCATCCGGCAGGAACATGATTAAGCATATGCCAGTATCGCCAGCATCATCAGCAAGCCTTCTAAAGGAAAGACCCTTGAATTTTTCAATTGCACTTTTAATCTTGTTCTTAGCCGCAAAGTGTTTAGAAACAATCGTTTTCGCCTTGCGAATCTGTGCCAGCGCAACCGCACCTTCTAATTCGCTCATACGGTAATTTTCGCCGCAGAACAGATCTTCATTTTCTTTTTCAGGACCAAATCTATCAGGCCTCCAGCAAGCTGCACAGTCGTGCCAGTTCAATGCACGGGTATAAAGCCTTTCATTGTTGGTGGTCATAAATCCACCTTCGCCTGAAACAATAACCTTGTAATAATCAAAGCTGAAACAACCAATAGTGCCAATACTTCCCAGCATCTTACCCTTGAATGAACCACCTGCCGCTTGAGCTGTATCTTCAATCACAGGAATGCCGTGCTTATTTGCAACATCCATAATAGCATCCATTTGAGCAACACCACCACGCATATGAACAGGAACTATTGCCTTGGTTCTTTTTGTTATAGCCTTTTCAACTGATTCAGCAGATAAACACAGGGTTTCATCAACATCAGCAATTATGGGTATCGCATTTGAAGCAACCACCGTCGCGGATGTCGCAAAGAAGGTATATGCAGGAACGATAACTTCATCACCAGCACCAATACCCAATGCACGATAAGCCGCTATCAATGCAGATGTGCAAGAATTGGTCGCCATGCAATATTTTGTGCCGATAAGCTCCTTCATTGCCTTTTCAGCAGCCGCTACTTTGCTTGGCCGAGGGTTGTAATAACGGAAAAGATGAGGCCCCTTAACACCTTTATCCGCATCAATTATTGCCCTGATCTTTTCCATATTGCCATCGGAAAACTGCCAAAGGTCAAGAACCTCTAAAAGCTCATCTTTGCCGATTTTCGTCGGAAATGGACCTAATTTATCAACAGCCTTTGGGCCGCCTTCAATTGCAAGCTTTGTCGCCATAACAACTCCTATTTCTCAAAATGCGTTATATTAAGATACTACATAATGTTCACTATAATGTAACACACTGTAATGCATTCGTCAAACCTTTTTTGACTTTTTTCTGGCATTCATCACCGCAATTGTTATAGAATACTAAACAGCCCACTTAAACAAGAGGATACAAATGGAAAAAGACATAATAGGCCAGTCGCTCGCAGATTTGCGAAAGAAAAAAAAGATAGGCTTACGCCAATTGGCAAGAATGGCCCAGGTAAGTCCTGCATCATTGGTCGCAATAGAAAAAGGCACCACCAGCCCGACATTAGCAACACTCAATAAAATTCTTAAGGCGATGGACAGTAATTTCAATGAATTCTTTTCTGACCAACTGCCGGACCCGCAAATACCGGTTTTTCATGCAAATACAATGAGAAGCCTAAATGATGCCCATCGGGAATACACCTTATTGTTTCCAAAACGTGCCGGAATGCGTTTCGAAATGGTTCTCGAGACGATTTCACACAGCGAAGAAAATGTTGAATGGGAAACACACGATTGCGATCTTGGCGGCGTCGTATTATCAGGCCAGCAGGCAACCTTGGAAATCGCAGATATGGGCAAATGGAATCTCGCAAAAGGCGATGCCTATTACATTCCTGCGGGCTCAAAACACCGACTTGTCAATAGTGGAAAACGGCCATTAAAACAAATAACCGTAGTCTCACCGCCAAAATACTGAGTAACTCTTCGCTGGAAGATATTATGATACGCAGAAAACTCGGCGTTTGAGAGTTGCAGCAAGTCTTGTATCACAGCCGTTTCGGCCTCGTGCTGATGCCAAAAAAATCTAAAACATTTATACCCCCCACCGCTTAATAACCCAAAAAACTAACCCTCCAGCCCCCCCCCTATGCGAAAAAGTCAAAATTAGAGATGTTAAATAGTAGGTACCATAAATCAATATTTCTTAGTGGTAAGGGGCGGTCTTACACAAATAAAAAAAAATTAGACTCACAAGCTTTGTCTAAATTTGGACAAAGCTCCTACTTCAGACTATCTATTTTCTCGCCTATCAACACTCCCTTTTCTTATTTTGCAGATATGAATTTATCATAGGAACAAGAGCAGTAAAATGCTCATATGCTCATATTTCTCAGATTTCGACTAGATCACTGTTATAGTTTAAACAGGGTTTTCTTATCTGATCAACTGGATCAACCAGCAAAACCATATAATGCCAGAAAATAGAGATCAATTTATCTATAAATTAGCTCGTCCCAAGGCAACAGCGCTGCCCATTCCGCCGCCTACGCATAGTGTGGCAAGGCCATTCTTGGTAAGACCTTGCGAAACACGATGTGCAAGATGCACCAGAATTCGTGCACCGCTTGCTCCTATCGGGTGCCCCATCGCAATCGCCCCGCCTTCAGGATTAACACGCGTTTCATCAAGTTTTAATTCCTGCATACACGCAATCGACTGAACAGCAAAGGCTTCATTAAGCTCAATTGTGTCAAAAGCATCAACCTCTAATCCAAGCCGTTTACATAATTTCTGTGTCGCGTATATCGGCCCCAGCCCCATCATTTTAGGATCGCATCCGGCATTTGCCCAGCCATACATTTCCGCAAGTGGTTTCCATCCATTTTCTGCTGCACTTTTTTCATCGCACACCACCAGCATTGCCGCACCATCATTGATGCCAGAGGCATTGCCAGCAGTTACCGTTCCATCTTTTTTGAATGCTGGTTTAAGCGTAGCAAGCTGCTCCATAGTAGCGTCAGACCGCGGATGTTCATCCTTATCAAGTTCCGGCAAAATAACTAATTCGCTGGCAAATAGTCCATTGATATGCGCCTGGTTATATTTTGCCTGGCTTTGCGCGGCAAATTGATCCTGAGCAGTCCGTCCTATTTTATACTGCTCTGCAAGTTCTTCCACCTTTAAACCCATGTGTTCGTTGTCGAAGCTATCCACCAGGCCGTCGCGCAGCAAGGTATCTACCAAAACTCCGTCACCAAGTTTATATCCGCTTCGTGCACGTTCAAGAATATACGGTGCATTGGACATGGATTCCGTCCCACCGCAAAGAACCACACTCGCCTCACCTGCGGTGATAGCCTGCGCAGCCAATATGACCGCCTGCATTCCAGATGCACACATCATATTCACGGTAAAAGCTATTCGTTCAAGCGGCACACCAGCCTTGACGGCAATCTGCCTGGCAATGTTCATTCCACGTCCGGCAGAAAGCACATTACCAACTATTACCTGATCAATTTTTGCCACTCCTATATCCTTAAGAGCTGCCTGGGCGGCAACAACTGCAAGATCAGCAGCCGAACGCTTAGTTAATGAACCCATAAAACGGCCTTGCGGTGTTCGTTTGGCTGCAACTATATATATTTTGCTCATCAGTCACCTCTTTTCTATTTAAAACAATGTTTTGGCATCAATTTGACGTTTGTAATAACTGGCAAAAAGTCCATCAGATCAAGTACTTGCCGTTGAATATCAATACCCGGTGCGACTTCGATCAATTCCAGTCCTCTGTCTGTCAGCTTGAAAACAGCACGCTCGGTGATATAGAGAACATCCTGCCCCACGATCCGCGCACGATGTGCGCTGAAAGATATCTGTTCAACCTGCTGAAGAAACTTTCGTACCGTTCCTTCCTTTACAATCCGCAGTATGCCATTTTCAACCGCTATCACCAATCCTGATGCAGTAAATGTTCCACAGTAAACAAGTCGTTTTGCCGTCTGTGTGATATTCACAAATCCACCTACACCAGCCAATCGCGGCCCAAATTTAGATACATTTACATTACCTTGTGCATCAATTTGTGCTGCTCCCAGTGCCGCAAAATCTAATCCTCGGCCATCATAAAAATCAAATTGTGACGGCTGGTCGATGATTGCATCAGGATGAAGCGATGCACCGAAACTTAGGCCTCCAGCAGGCATCCCGCCGATAGGACCACTTTCAACTGTCAAAATCAGCCTGTCAAGCAGTCGACGTTCCGCTGCAATCCGCGCAATCCCTTCCGGCATTCCGATACCAAGGTTGGCGACGGCATTTTCCGGCACTTCATCGCATGCGCGAGAGGCAATAATTCGCCGTTCATCCATCGGCAGCGGTTCCAGAGATTCCCCAACATGCTGCCCTGATATGCGAGGATGACAATACCCTTCATTGTATGCCTCGCCATAGGTTTGATCGTGCTCGTGAGGGTCGGCAACAACAATTCTATCGACAAGTATCCCAGGCACCCGCACTCGTTGAGGTTGTACCGGCTCATCAAGGATCCGCTTAACTTGTGCTATCACCGTACCGCCGCAATTATATACCGCCTGCGCGATCGGTAATACATCGCCGACAAGAGCCTCTTCATCCATAACCAGATTACCCAGAGGGTCGGCAGCTGTCGCACGAATAAGGCCAATGTTAATTGGAAATGACTTATACCAAAGCCATGGCTTGCCACCCAGTTCAATCCTCTCGACAAGTCCAGGCGGTGTCTTGTCATTTAGTCTGCCACCGGCGACAATGGGATCAATGAATGTATCAAGCCCAATGTGTGTTATGCAACCCGGTCGTCCAGCGGCGATATCGCGGAATAATTGACATATTACCCCCTGCGGAAAATTGTACGCCTCTATCAGACCAGCAGATGCCAGCTTACCAAGACCAGGCGCAAGAGCCCAGTGCCCGCCAACAACACGTTTGATCATTCCCTCATGCGCTATGTGATTTAACCCGCGATTTTTGCCGTCACCCTGCCCTGCGGCATAGACGACAGTCAAATCTCGCGGTAACCCTGTTTTTAAAAACTTACGCTCAAGCTCGGCAGTAAGAGCCTCAGGATGCCCCGCTCCAACAAATCCTCCAGATGCGACTGTATCGCCATCCTTGATTAAGTCTATCGCTTCCGATACCGAACAAAGCTTCTCGGCCCTCGAATTTCTCATCCTATCCATCCACCGTTAACGTGAATTACCTGCCCGGTTACGTATGAAGCAAGGTCGCTGCAGAGGAACAGAACTACATTAGATATCTCCTTTGGCTCGCCAAAACGCACCAGCGGAATGGATTTTAGCATCTCGGTACGTACTTCCTCAGGGATTGTTTTACCCATCTCCGTCAGCACCACACCAGGCGCAACTGAATTGACCGTTATTTTGCGTTTACCAAGTTCTTTACTGAGTACTTTTGTCAGCGCAATCACACCGGCCTTTGACGCAGCGTAATTCGACTGCCCAAAAAAACCGACCACACCGGAAATGGATGCAAAATTAACAAATCGGCCGCCGTCGGACATTTTCTCTGCTGCTGCACGACACACATTAAATGTCCCGGTCAAATTGGTATCAAGAACACTCTGCCATTCCTCAGATGTCATCTTTTTAATGGTCTTATCTCGTATAATCCCCGCATTATTGACGACAATATCAAGTCTGCCAAATCGCTCAATTGTCTTGTCGATCATCGCTTTTACCGACTGCTCATTTCGAATATCCGCCTCAATCGCTATGGCGCCATCTCCTATTTTTTCGACCACTTTATCAGCATTGGCTTTATTCATTCCGCCGGCATCATTGAAATAATTCACCACAACATTTGCACCTGCGTCATGCAGCACTTCCGCCGTTACCGCGCCAAGTCCCTGACTTGAGCCGGTAACTATCGCTGTTTTGCCTGTTAAACTGACCGTAATCATTTTCTGCCTGCCTTTCTTTGGCCTAATGGACTCTGTTGAATGAAAACACATATAAATTTTGCGGTTTTTTTCCCGACCACACAAGTACGGTGCGTATTGGTTGAATCAAAATACAGACTATCGCCTGCCCGAAGTATTAGCTTTTCGTCATTAATGGTAAATGACATCTGTCCTGAAAGCATATAGATAAATTCCTGTCCCTCATGATGGAATAGCCCTTCAGGGTCATCTGGCTTAATGGTAAGTAAAAACGGCTCTGCTATCTTATCGCTCTTTTCAAGCCCCAGAGCTTCATAAGAATATCCGAATCGTGAACCATCACGCGAAATAACGTGACCATCTCCTTTTCGTGTCAGAACATAGGGCAGATGTGTCTTTTCTGCGGAAAAAAATTCTACCAATGAAACATTCAAAGCTTTTGCAATTCTAAGCAGCGTCGCTATCGGCGGAGAACTTTGGCCGGTTTCAATCTTCGAAAGAGCGCTTTTGGTCAAAGCCGCTTTTTTCGCAACTGCGGTCAGCGTTAGACCCGCCGCTTCACGCAGTGCCCGTATGTTTTCACCAATCGTTTGTTCGTTCATAGGAAACAGTATATCTTTTAAAGAAACATAGGGCAAGAACAAAAATTTAAACTTACCGTTTTTTATAATACTTTTTTGGTGTAATTTCGTTTCAAATCATGCAGTATCAACTTTTCAACATCATCATAAATTCCTATAAAGTAGCCACTTAAAAACTATCATTTAGAGCCTCGCGAGATTGCTCACATATACGCCCTACTCTCGTGAGGACTCGCCGAATCATGATGGCATTTGCGCCCTTCCGATTTGGCAATCTCAAAAGTTCCCGTTTGCTACACTGTGCAAACATGGGCGATTGTATGCCGCATTGAATTTTACAAACTCCGCTCTTCCGCATCCATTCACCCAGCATAAATCTTCTCTATTTTGAATCGAGCGTTACACAATTTCTATCAAAATATCCGTTCTTTCCTGCTCTTAAACAATGTAAAATCAAAATGTTTAGATATTCTGAAGCTTTTCGTCTATAATTTTCACATATTTCTTATTGAAGTTGATTGGATAAGATCATGAAAACGCGTCCTTTGGGCATATTATTAATAATGTTAGCAGGCTGGGTCAATCGGCATCAGCAGGATGCTATAGAATACCTAAAAGCTGAAAACAAAATACTCAGGGACAAACTCGGCAAAAAGCGAATTATTCTCAACGACGAGCAAAAAAGATACTTGGCTGTATTAGGCCGTAAACTTGGCCGTAAGGTCTTATCAGACATTTGCTGTGCAATCTCCCCCGATACACTGCTCCGCTGGCACCGAGATTTGATTGCCAAAAAATATGACGGATCAAAGAACAGAAAAACAGGCCGCCCACGACTGTCAGAAAAACTTGAAAAGCTAATTTTGAAGATTGCAAAACATAACAGGGGCTGGGGCTATACCCGAATAGTCGGACAGCTTCAATACCTCGGCTTTAAGGTATCTCACCAGACGGTAGGCAACATTATTAAAAAGTACGGACTACAGCCAAGCCCGGACAGATTGAAAAAGACAACATGGACCGAATTTGTACGGTCGCATTGGGAATCATTGGCGGCTATCGATTTTTTTACATGTGAAGTTTACACCATTAAGGGGTTGCGAAAATATATGGTCCTCGTAGCCATCGAGTATTCAACACGAAAAGTCCAAATAACAGGAATTGTCGAGCAGGCATACGGCAGTTGGATGGAACAGATGGCAAGGAATTTGTCGGATCCGTTTGCTGGCTTCCTCAGAGATAAGAGATACCTAGTCCACGACCGGGACACACTGTTTAATAAAGCATTTAGAAGAATCCTCAAGGCGTCCGGCATCAAGACCATCCGAACAACGCCAATGTCTCCGAACTTGACTCCCGTGATTGAACGATTCATTCGGAGCATAAAGGCCGAATGCTTGAACAAGATGTTAATCTTCGGCGAAGCACATTTAAAATATGTCGTATCTTCTTATATAGATCATTATCATCAAGAACGTCCACACCAAGGGATTGGTAATCAGATCATTGATCCCCTGCCTCAGGGTGACGGCGAAATTATCTGTCAGGAGCGACTCGGCGGGTTATTAAAATCATACAGGAGGGTGGTCTGATGGGTAGGATGAATATTTTGATAGCACTAGGAATACCGATTCTCACGATTCCATTTGGAAAATTAAAAATGGTGGAATTTCACGGTAGGCTAAATACCATTTTTCGCATGCAGTTATCGATTTGAGATTACATGGCATTAAGAAATTTAGAAATAGTGGTTAATCCAAGTCGGCGATTTGCAACAGAATTTGCAACAGCCATGTCCCTTTGGGCTACTGTTGGGCTTCGGTTACGCTACGCTTAGCATCATAAGTCTTTTATTTTCAACCATAAACACTTTATTAACAAATACTTAAAAAACCGAGTTCCGGTCTGTCGATCCGAAGGTTGAGGGTTCGAGCCCCTTCGTCCTCGCTATATAAAGCCTTGTAAGATAATAACTTACAGGGCTTTATTTTTACCCCAGACAGTCCGGAATAGGGGTGTGTGACAAGTGTGTGACAGAAACCGGCAGTGAAGTTGATACTGAAACCGCTCTGGCACGCTCAACTAAGTCAGAGCTTACAGCCAGATAAAACCTGCGTGTCGTCTCAAACTTCGAGTGCCCCGCAAGGTTCATCACATCGAATTCACTCAATCCGGAAGAAAGCCATTTGCTCAGGCAAGTTCGCCTGACGTCGTGGAACTCTCCACTTTTAATACCTGCAAATGACATAATCTTTTTAAACTGGCGAGTAAAGTTGTTCAATGGACATCTGCCTTTTTCAACCGACCATTTCCCTTCCAGCCTTAACTGCTGAATTAAGTTATAGCGATGCGGTGGAACGAAAACGTAAGAACACCCTTCAGGTTGACTGGTCTGTAGATTTGCCAGCAAGGTAATTAAATCATCAGTAAGCGGTAAGGTCCTTCTGTCTGTATCCTTGATGTGCCACTCCCAAGTATTACAGCCGTTGTCCTTTGGCGAAACTTCAACCGTCTTGCGTTCAAAATCAATGTCCTGCCAGATAAGATTCAGCAGCTCACCGCGACGCATCGCTGTGCATAAGGCGGTCCTGATAAAAATGTCCCACTCAACCGACGGGTAAGTATCCTGAAACTGCCGTGCTCCCTTAATAAGACGTGAGCATTGGTCGTCATTGAAAATATTTACCCTTCTTTTGGCGACCTTAGGCTGTTTAACAAAACACAAAGGATTGTCGTCCAGTTGACGGCGTTCCCTGCCAAGCTGAAACAGTCTTTTCAAATGCCGCAGCTTTTTAGCGGTTGTAGCGGGAGAGTTGCCCTTATCAAGACAATACTGCACAAACTGCTCTCCGTGCGAATGCTGAACATCCCGGAAATCAATGTCACCAACACAAGCGATGAAATCCTTCATAGCCTTACAAGTTTCCATTGATGTGCTTTCCCTGACCTGGCCGCGAGTCCTTTTGACGCTATCCTGAAGGAATAAACTGAGCCTCATCGAAACAACATCGATATAGCCCATTCTGAGTTCTTTTTCCTTGTGCTCTCTTTGGCGTTCAGCTTTGGGTTTGTTTGAGTGACCAAGTGAAAATCTCGCACGCTTGCCGCTTTCGTCGACATAGTCCAAATAATATGTGAAAGAGCAACCATCACGTGATGGCCTTTTCACAAGTCTTACCAGCGTTTTCATGTGAACCTCCTTTCCGACACTGGCTGGTAAGGCCGGCTTGCCTGAATTATAAGGACAATCGCTGTAAAATGGCACAATAAAATCATAAATTCTTCCCCATATCAGACATTTCTTTTTCTGATTTTTTAGTAATCCAAATTCTCACCCTTTCTAAGGGGTATAAACGTTTTCTGCAGAGATGAATACAAGGAAGTTCGTGCATTCGAACGAGGTTATCTACGACATTTTTATAATTCTGTGAATCGCTAACATCAGGTATACGGAGGAAAAGAATAAGCTCCTGCTCGGTCATAAGTTCCGGACAAGGTGTGAAACCACCATTGCCGTCAGAAAGAACAGATAAACCCATTCGTTCGCTCACGATGTTGCCCCTTCTACCTGGCATAAGTACGAGGTAACCATTTACAACACTGGCAGCGATGCACAGTACTTCATATCGAATTTCCGTCTTAAATTTGAGGGAACTTCGATAGATTCTGGTGAGAATCTCTGGATAGATGATGTATCGGTAACCGCACTTTACTAAGGATTAAATTGG
>CAMDDF010000018.1 GCA_945890885.1 Candidatus Kuenenia stuttgartensis
TTGCCAGCGGTTGAGGTTGCCGAAGTTGTTCCGCAGCCGCAGGAAACGCCCGCGCCGATAGTCGCCGTTGCCAAGGTCGAAAAACCTCAGGAAATATCTAAGCCAGAGCCGGCAGTTGTCGTTGCCAAGGTCGATGAGCCTCAGAAAATAGCTCCGCCAGTGCAGGAAACGCCGATTGTTCCCGCAGAGCCTGTCAAATTGGTATCGCTCAAGGAAGCTGGCGCGTTGTATCTTCAAGGGGATTACGAACAGGCCATGGCAGCTTACGAAAATCTGCATAAAAGCCTTGTTGAAAGTTCGGATAATGCGATGGTGCGTGATTATCTGCAACTGCAAATCGGGCTTTGCCTGAAACAAAAAGCTGATTACAGACAAGCCGGCCCGGTGTTCCGAAGCATCGCAAGAAGTGCAAGTCCCTTGATTGCCGTAGTTGCCAATTACAATATTTGCCTGCTGGAAAGCGTCAATGGCGAATATCTGGATGCCCGCTCCAGTGCTTATAAGGCACTGGCCCTGGTTGATGCGATTGAACTGAATAGCAATTTAATCCTGTCTATGAAAAGAGACTGCCAATTCCTTGCCGCCAGAGCATTAACGCAGAAACTTCTTGCCCTCTATGATGCAGATAAAGATCTTCCCAGAAATTTATGGGGCAGCTACAGCACAATTAATGAGTTTCTCATAAGTCTCGATGAACCGCAGTTGCGAACTCTTTTGAGTTCCGGCTCAAAGATGATTGGTCAGTCTGTTCTTGGTCCGGATATTCAGCAAGTCAGCCAGCAGGGGCAATTGTCAACTTATCGTGTTGTTTGCAATGGCATGTCGATTGATGAACTCATGGAAAGGTTTGCCGCTGTTTCGTCATCGAACCTTGAGTGGAAATTAAATTATCAGGACGCTACGTTCCTCAAAAGGCCTGTCTATCTTTATATGCCGTCAGCTACATTGCCGGAATTTATTACAGCAGCGGCTGGCACCGCGGGGATGCTGGCAAGGATGGATGCAAATGCGATAACTGTTTCTTACCCGGGCAGATATGATAATTATCTGGAACACGTTACAGTTTGCGGCGATGAAGCGTTTTCGTTGTGGGAAAAATTCATGATTACGTTTCATCAGGATAAATATATCCCGAACGCCCATTTTGCCATTGCTCTTTTGAGAACTTGCAGGAGTCAGGTTGCCGAATCAATCGCCGAGTATAAATTGGTTGCGAATAAATTTTCATTGTCATCCCTTGCACCGTTTGCTCTGTACAACATTGGCAAGCTGAAAATCAGTATAAGTGATTATGCCGGTGCAAGCCAGGAGCTAAATCAGCTTGTCGAGCAGTTCCCGGATGCGGAAATCGTTGAAAGTGCATATCTTTGTCTTGGTGACAGCAGTGCAAAGACAGGCCGTTATGCTGATGCTGCAAAGATTTACGGCAAAGTTTACAATATTACTTACTCGCCTCAATTGCAATTGGCATCCGCATTTGGTGCAGGCAAATGCTTCTATCAGACAGATGATTATTCCTCGGCCCAAAAATGGCTGATTCGCTATCTTAACCTTGCAAAAACTGAGAAAAATAAAGATTTTTATTCAGCGTATTTTCTTTTGGGTAAGGCAGAGTTGGAGTTGAAAAATTCCGAGGCGGCCTGCGAGGCTCTTCAGCGTGCGCTTAATAAGGATTTGCCAAACATGCAGTATATAGAGGCTTCATCTATTTTAATTAACGAATATCTTGCCAAAGAGCGGTTTGTTGATGCGATGAATGTGCTTGAAGCTGAGTTGCCGCATCAGTTTTCGCAGGACGAGGCTCTTGAGTTATTGCTGTTAAAGAGCAGTATTTTTCGAGCTATGGGACTGCCTGATAAAGCTATCGCCGTCCTTGGCGGCAAAGCGGAAAACACTGCCAGCGTTAATCTGAAGACAAAAACAGGTTTTGAAATAAGCAAGTGCTACATCAAAAAGGGCGAACTGAACATTGCCAGCGATATATTGACTGAGACTCTTACCAGTGCCGAAGCTGGGCCTTTGTCAAATGAAATTGCCCTGACACTTGCCGATGTGTGCTTGAAATCCAGCCGCCCCGAGCAAGCGATATCGACCTGCTCAAACCTTTTGGAATCCGAGCTTACTGAGCAGACAAAGCAGCAGGCGTTGAAGATTCTGGCCCAGGCATATAATCAGCAGGAAAATTATGAAAGTGCAGCGATGGCTCTGTTGGGACAATGGAAATGATGAAACTGACAAAATCCGGAAATTATAATTACCTGAGCTTTTGCTTGTGTGCCTTAATCTGTCTTTCGCTGCAAACTTATGCCGAAACAGGCCATGCAGACTGTGATGATGGCGAGGGCGGTATATACAAGGCAGTTGAATTTATGTTTGCCTGGGATATGTTTAATAAAGCCAACGCTCAGCCAGCCGACAGCAATATTGTTGCGCAGTCAATGCCGCAGGTGAAGATTGTTCCTGCTGTGGTGGACCAGAATAGCTTGACGATGCCGGAAATATCTATAACTACGCCCGCCATTTCCGCTGACAGCAACGCCATAAAACAATTAGTACCGCAGATAATTGCGGCCTCTCCTGTTTTGGATCAAAATAGCTTGGCGATACCGAAAATTTCCATTGCATTACCCGCTGCCACCGATGACATCAACACTGTTGTGCAATCACTGCCGCAGATAAATTCGGTACCTGCTCCATCGGATCAAAATGATGCATTAACTGTAAAAAATGATATGTCATCTGAGCAAAAACCGGATGCCAAAGTAATAAGCCGTCAATTATGGAAAAGCACAATCGCCGTATCCAACGATACTGGGGCAATTAAAAGCAAAACCGAAATGAACTCTTTAATCAATCAAATCGGCTCTATTGAGTTTAAGGCAAAGGAACCTGCTATTGCCGAGCCTATTGCGGAGGATTCTAACGCGACCAAAACAGAACCGAATCTGCCGAATAAAAAAATCTCTGATAAGACCATTGCAAAATTGCAGGAACTGCTGAAAACTCCTGAACAACTTCCAAACCCGCTTGAACTGGGCGAGATTCTTTTTACCAGCGGACATTTCGTTGAAGCTGCAACGTGCTATAGGCAGGCTCTGGAACGAATGATGAAAGAAGAAATTGTTTCGCCTGAAGATAAAGGATGGATATTGTTGCAGATAGGCAATAGCCTCCAGCACAGTGATCCGCAAGCTGCCCTGGAAAATTACAGAAGTGTAATCAATGAACAACCCGGCTCGCATTGGAAACAGCAGGCTCAGGCAAAAATTGATCTGCTCGAATGGTACCAGAAGGATATGCCCCAATCGCTGATAGAGCAATCTAAATTGTAATTTTAAAATATGAAACATCTTGAGTTGGTAGTAATTTAGACTGATATATATTTTGGAAAGAAAAAATGGCTAGCAAAGAAAAAGATCCTGTAAAAAAAGAAACCACGCCTCCGCCCAAAAGCGGCAAAGCCGGCATTCTCACATGGGTGATTATGTTCGTTATAATAGGTGTTTTATCAGGCTCAGGTTTTGTGCTTGGCGGATTGTTTGCAAAGCCATCGTCGTCTGATTCGGTTCAGGCTGAGGATAAAGCCGAACCAGCCAAAGAGCCCAACGATGTGAATCAATTAGTCGTAGATGTCAATGATACATGGTATTACAATGAATTAGAACCTGTCGTGGTGAATCCTAATGAGCCCGGAGCAACACGTTTTGTTCGTGTAGGCCTGACGCTGGAATTTGTTTCCGCATTGACGCTGGATCAGGCTAAAATTATTATGGAATCAAAAAAACCGCTGTTGATAAACTGGCTCAATCTTTATTTTAAGAGCCTCACGCTTGATGAGATGAAAGACGACAGGGATATTCAGCGTATTTTGTCGCAGACGTGCGATGCTTTCAATGAAATATTGTTTCCGGATGCAAAGCCGCTAATCAAAAAAGTCCTCATCAAGGAATTTAATATACAATGACGCGCCCAGCCAATACCAGCTTGAGCAAAGATAAAATACAGCAGCTTCTTGCCGCTGTAGGCGCAAATTCCGCAAAAAATATCAGCGAAGATATTGAAACGACAGATTACAATTGGTTCCAGCCGCACTATTTCAGCCGCGACCAGCTAAATCAGTTGAACCTTTTCACGGAAAAGCTGGTACTGGAATGTGCCGCGAAATTCACACAGCTTTATCGCAATGATTTCGTTGCTGAAATGATTTCGACAACGCAATGTTTCGCTGGCGATATTTTCAACCGGAAAGATGAACAGACCGGGACAGACTATTATATAGCTTTTGGGCCGGACAAAAATCAGCCCGTAGGTTTAATCGGGATACCTCTTAAAAGTGCAATGGCATGGACAACTCAGATTCTCGGCGAAACTGGCGATATCGAGGAAGTGGCCAGAAAACTTTCGCCGCTGGAAGAATCACTTTTAACGGATATTGCATCAAACCTTATTGATGCTTTTGCCGTCGCCTATGGAAGCCGTAATTTTTATATGATTAACGGAATTACAATGGGCCGTCTGCCTATTGAATTGCAGGGTGCGGCGGAACTTTGCGAAATTAAATTTAAAACCGGCAAAGCTGATTCCAATGAGGGCTGCCGAGGGTATTTTTTGATATTTTGCGAAAAACTGAATTCTGTCGCGGGAAAAAATCTTCAGGCTGCGACATCCGTTCCCGATAAAGATGTCGCAAAAGCGATTCAGGAAAATCTCAGCGAGCTGCCCGTTGAAATAACAATAGAATTAGGACAGACGCGTTTCAATTTCGGCCGGATAATGGATTTGCAGGCTGGCGATATTCTGATGCTTGATAAAAGGATAGATGAGCCTGCTGGATTTATTGTTGGCGGCAAAACTGTTTTTCGCGGCATGCCCGCCCAGTCCGGCGGCAATTATGCAGCGGTGGTTACGGAAATTTGCAATAAAAAATAAATAACACCCTAGTTTAGAAGGAAATAATAATGTCCCAGACAGCAGAAGCAACAGGAACAGCGGTTGAAGAAAACCAGAAGGATTCCGGAGTGAATGTGCAATCCATTGAATTTTCCGAAGTGGCTGAAACCGCCTCAACTGGTGCTGCTGCGGGCATCGATATTTTGCTGGACTTGGATGTGCCGATTACCGTTATCATCGGCAGAACAGAAATTTCGGTACAGAAACTTTTGCAGCTTAAACCTGGTTCCGTTGTGAAACTCGATAAATCAGTCGATGCGCCAGTGGATTTGTACCTGAAAGATACAAAGTTCGCCACCGGCAATATAGTAGTCGTTGAAGATCGATTCGCCGTCAAGATAAAAGAAATTCTCGGCAGCGCAAACAAGGCTGAAGTAAAAAAACAATAAGCAATGTAGCTTCGATTCGGAGAATAAATCGTAATGGCACCTTCGGCAAAATCTAATTCTTCAGGCCCCATCGCAATCGGTGCGTCCACGAATATTAACAGCAATATCACCTTGGTCATCGGCCTGGTTGTAATACTTGCAACATTGCTGGTGCGAATGCCTACGCCTATATTGGATATGCTTTTGGCCGTGAGCATTTCGCTGTCGATAGCGGTACTGATAATCACTATATCATCGAAAGAAGCCCTCGAATTATCAACTTTCCCATCGTTGCTGCTTATCGTTACGCTGTTTCGCCTGTCGCTCAACGTGGCATCGACAAGATTGATATTGTTACAAGGCGACGCGGGCCAAATCATCGAGACATTCGGCAAATTCGTCGCAGGCGGAAGTTTTGTCGTAGGCTTTGTAATTTTCATCATCCTTTTTATCATACAGTTCATCGTGGTTACCAAAGGTGCAGAACGAATCAGTGAAGTTTCCGCAAGATTTACCCTCGACGCGATGCCCGGCAAACAAATGGCAATTGACGCGGATCTTAACGCCGGTGCCATTACCGAAGCACAAGCAAATGAACGCAGAGGCAAAATCATAAAGGAAAGCGAATTCTTCGGTTCTATGGATGGTGCCAGCAAATTCATTCGAGGCGATGCAAAGGCGGGCATAATCATCACCGTCATAAATCTTATCGGCGGCATAGCGATGGGCTACTCACGCGGGATGACCGTCGAAGGTGCCGTTAAAGTTTACTCTATCCTGTCCATCGGTGATGGCCTTGTCAGCCAGATACCATCGATGATAATTTCGATAAGCTCTGCTTTTCTAGTAACGAAAATATCATCTTCAAACAGTGTCGGCAAAGACCTCTCAAAACAATTCCTGAAAAATTCCCAGCCATTGACGCTTGCATCGTTTGTCATAGCGGCGATGGCGGTCGTTCCCGGCATGCCTTCAATCCCTTTTTTATTGCTGGCTGGCGGAACATTCTTTGCTGGCCGAATGATTTCAAAATCCGAAAAAGCTGGCGACAAAAAAACTACCGCCCAGACACCCGCAGCAAAAGCGAGTAAACAGCCTGTCGAGGAACTTCTTGAGATTGACAAAATTTCCGTACAGGTTGGCGTAAGATTGATTTGTATGGTTGACCCAAGAAAAGAAAACACAATCTTCGACCGAATCGGAACCCTGCGAAGAAGATTCGCGCAACAACTTGGAATTATCATACCTCTTGTCCGGATAAAGGACAATATAGAACTTGAGCCAAGCTCCTATGAGATAAGAATATTTGACCACGTTGTGGCAAAAGGAAAACTGGAGCCGAGTATGTTTTTGGCTATGGATTCAGGAACCGTACAGGTCAAAGTTGCAGGCATAGAAACCACCGAACCTGTTTACGGCCTTGCTGCCTTGTGGATTTCCGAAGCTGATAGGGAAATTGCCGAAATAAGCGGATACACCGTCATTGACCCCGAATCGGTTTTCATTACGCATCTTTCCGAAACGCTCAAAAAACATGCTGATGAATTATTGACTCGCGAGGATGTCCAGCAGCTCATCGATCAACTCCGAAAAACTCAGCCTTCGCTGGTTGGCGAAGTAACCAGGGACCTTGTTCCGGTTGGAACACTTCAGCGTGTCCTTAAAAATCTATTGAAAAATTCTATCCCGATACGCGAATTGAGTACGATACTTGAATCTCTTGGCGAATATGCTGTAAAAACCAAAAATACCGATATCTTAACCGAGATGGCTCGCAAGCATCTCAGCAGAACGATTACGGAACAATACAAAGACCGAAACGGCAAAGTTCCCGCGATAACTCTTGAGCCTGCACTTGAACACAGCATGACTTCGAGCCTTCAGCAGACAGGGGATTCGCTGAATCTTACTTTGCCCGCTGAGATAACTATGGAGATAAGCAGTAAAATTGCACACGCCTGGAAAAGGGCGATGGACAAAGGTGTTGAAAAACTGATACTGCTGTGCGATTCAAGATTACGTCTTCCGCTTGCGGCGATGCTTTCAAGAACATTGCCGACTCTGCCTGTGATTGCTTACGATGAAATTATTCAAGGAACAGATATATCGCCGATAGAAACAGTATCGATTCAAATGGAAGAGAAAATGACTGAACTTGCTGGAGTTGCAGGCTGATTATGCTGATAAACGCCCGATCAATTTCAATAAGTGCCGCTGTGATATTCTTTTTTATCATTGCTATTGTCGGATGGTTTAATAGCTTCACGCCGTTTACTTGTACCAAAAGGGCGTTAGCTGGTGCGGTAATTGTATATATAATAAGTACGATTGTGGTGAAAGTGATAAACAATATTATTATAGATGCGATAGCAAACAAGCAGATTGACAAGCAGGGGGGAAAATCAAATGCCGTCTGAAGCAGTGATTTATCAGGACTCTTTTTGCATTGACAGCCAGACGCATCTGAAGGCTGCCGCAAAAAATGCCTATAATGAGCAGAGAAAAGAATTTGCTATTGATGACCAGCAGATAACGCAGTTTATTCCGATGGTGCATAAGATAGTTCAAAAGGTTGCGATATATTTGAAGCCGCCGCTTTCGTATGAGGATTTGGTTTCAGTCGGAACCATTGGCCTTGTCAAAGCCGCCCGTGATTATGACCCCTCGCATAAGGCTGAATTTAAAACATACGCATATATACGAATCAGAGGAGCTATCCTTGATGAACTGCGGGACAGCTCTTTTGTGCCTGCCGGCGTAAACAAGCAAATTCAGGAAGCCGAAAAATTAACTGCCGAGTCCATCGATCAGACAGGACATACCCCGACCGATGAAGAATTGGCGCAGAAACTTGATATTCCCGTAACTAAGCTTTATAGAATGTTCGAAAATGCCAGAGCGAAAAAATTCATCTCGCTTGACAGCTCATCGGAGCATGCTGTTTCGCTGAAATCGACACTTGAGTCTTCCGATGCGACCGCACCATTCAGGCAGCTTGAAAAAAAGGAACTCATCGACAAACTTGCTCAGGCCATAACTGGGCTTAATGAAAAACAACGGCATCTTATTGTCCTGTATTATCAGCAGGATTTGACAATGAAGCAAATTGCCGAAGTGTTCGGCGTTACCGAGCCGCGTGTCAGCCAGATTCACGCAAGCGCTCTTTTTAATTTGTCTGTAAAGATTAAGCAATGGAAAGATGACAAATAGCAATTACAATATAGATTCGGTACGGATTTTTCAGAACATAGAAGGCACGGTACCATCCAAAGGCTGTGATGACGACGGCAGCGGCAATGGTCTGCGAAAAAAAAATAAAAAGAAAAAATCAGATGAAATCAGCAAAAATAATGCCGACGAGGATATTAACCTTGGCGAAGATGAAGAACATTTCATTGATTATTCTGTGTAATAGGAAATAGCATAAGATGACAAATACAACAGGCCGAATTTTAAAAAGCAGCGAAGTCAACCTTCAGGGACGAGTTGTCCTTGATAATTTTCAGACACCGCAAAATGCAGCAGGAGCCAAAGTCAGGGATGCCGCCGGCCAATCGCTCGCGGCTCCGAAAGCTCGCGTAATCCAGAATTGCGCCGAATTTGCGATTATCGAAATTACCTGCCCCTGCGGCACCAAAACAAACGTAAAATGTGAATATAATACCAGTTCTGCCAAATGAAAAATCGAAGGAGCCTATAAAAATGAATACCAATAAAAAAATCTTATCCGTAATAATTCTCTCCGCGGCCGTTCTGCCTTTGGCGGGATGTATGGATTTTATGAAAACAGCACCGGCACCTGTAGCGGCAGAACCTGTTGTCAATCCCTCTGCTGCACCAAATAAATTTGTAAGTGCAAATGAAAATGAAAAGACCGCGGTGGATTCCGCTCTTGAGCTGGCAAAACTATGTGAAAAATATTCCAAAGAAATAATTGAACTTCGACAGACAAATAATGACCTTGTTAATGAAAGCGCCGCGCTGAAACAAAAAATCGCTGCTCTTGAGCCTGAATTGGCCCAGACCAAAAAAGAGTTGAACGAGGCGAACGATATGCTTGTTGATATGCGAATTGAGCTGAACAACTGGAAGACCGATATAATTGGATACCGTGATGAGATGCGGCAGGCAAACAAGGCACAACTTCAGGCGCTTCTTAAAATACTCAGCGTTCTCGGAGGCGAAATGACTGTCCCGCAAAATTCTGATGGTCAGCCGAGCGAAGAATCAGAAATGACAAATACTTCAGGTGAGCCAAATGTATAACGCAAAAAAAATATTCCTGCTTGTGCCGCTCATTATCTGCGGTTGCGGCATGCATAAGGCACCGGAAGCAAAGTTAAATTTTTATCTGAATGCTGATAAAGATTTAAGTACCATCGGCAGAGTTACGCTGATTGAATTGGGCAATAGTAACGTCGCTTTTCCGCAAATATCGAGCGATTCCACCGAGGCACTTTCGCTGGCTTTTCAGAAAAAGCAGCTTTTTGGCCTGACTGTTATTCGTCAGAATGACCCTATCTGGCAAAGTCTGCAATTAGATGTAGATGATAATTACACGCTTGAGCAGATTTCTGCGATACGCAAGTCTCTCAAATCCGATGCGGTGATAATCGGAAAGGTTATGAGTTTTAGTCCATATCCGCATATGGCTATCGGACTTCGATTAAAACTTATTGACCTAAATAGCGGACAGATGGTCTGGGCGATTGAGCAAATCTGGGATACGACCGATAAAACAGTTGAAGACAGAATAAAAGGATATTATGACGACAAGAATCTCTTTACACAGAGCACTTTACAGGAGAAAATAGGAACTATAAGCTCGCTTAAATTTATTAAGTTCGTTGCCGATGAAACTGCCGAAACTTTGCAGGCAAAGAAGAAATAATGAAAGCGTGGAGCGCAAGCGACACGATAATTTTGTAGGGGCGGTTCGCGAACCGTCCGTTTAAAAGTTACGAATAGGCGAAAGATTCAAAGCGTTATTATAAGTTGACTCGTTATAAAACGTAAAAATTCATAAAAAAATGAAAATTTCATAAAATAATGCTAAAGTTTTAACCAAAAACAGCGACAAGATTAGTGGTTAAAATGAGAAAGTGGTTTCGACAATGATTGAAAATATAAATAAGAGTCAGATTTCAGATATCGCCAAAGAATTTTCTTCGGATAAGCCTGCCAATGCAAGAGTTGCTTCGGGCAGCAGAGCCGATGCCTGCTTGCAGATAAGCCATGAGGCTCTCATTGAAAAAGCAAAGCAAACGCCCGCTGAGGATGCCAGCGCTATTCAGCGTGCGCGCCAGATGATATTGTCCGGCGAGATTGACAAGCCTGAAAACATCCGTGCCGCTGCGGAAAACATCGTAAAATTTGGAATATAATAAACGTAAAAGTTATAAATTCTTGTATATAAACGCTTTATAGAAGAAACTTGGGGGTTTCGACATTGTCTTAGCTGATAGAAGATACCAAGAGGGTATTTTTGCTTGACATCCGCACAAATATTGTTAATCTCAAATGCAGTCTGAGTAATTAGTTATAGAGAATAGAAAGGAGTCTAAACAAATGAAAAAGACCATTCTGCTTATACTTATCGCCGTTTCCGGAATCTTTATGTTTGCCGGCTGTCAGTCTGGTGTCGCACAGAAAGAAGGATTTGTTGCCGATGCTGCATACGAGGCAGACCTTGTAGCAAAAATTGCCGACAACAGAACGGTGTACAATCAAGACCTTCAGAACCTCAAGGCATATTTTGCAAGAACTGGAAGTCATCAAAAGTTAAGATGGGCTACAAAGGAAGTAGATTACGCTGCGATGGCGCCGGAATATGATTATTTACAGGCTGCCGAAATTGCATCTGCTGAGCCCAATGCGTTGCAAACTAAATCGCCTGTCGTTACTCTTGCCGATGATGCTCACGAAGTTGACCTTGTAGAAAAACTTGCCGACAGCAGAGCAATATACTCTCGCAATCTTAATAGCCTCAAGGAATATTATCTCAATGCAGGCGATTCTCAAAGATCAAGGTTGATCGCAAAGGAAATCAGGTATTTTGATAAGGCACCAAAATATAAATATCTGATGCCTGCCGAAACCGCAGGATTAAAACTTCAGGCGATCGACTCAATCCCGCAGGCCGACGATCTTTTTGAAAAGGGAATGAACCTTTACAACAAGGCTTTTGTTGTTCCGGAAGCGCCTAATAAGGTATGGATGAGACAGGCTCTTGTTAAATTTAATGAGATTATCGATGAATATCCCACAAGCGATAAAGTTGACGACGCAGCATATAGAGCTGCCCAGCTTTATGAAAACTTCTGCGATTATTCACTTGCAGCGACATATTACCAGAGAGCTTTCCTTTGGAACGATGCAACGCCATATTCTGCAAGATATGATGCTGCGAGAATTCTTGATACTCGCCTGAAAAAACGTAATGAAGCCTTGGTGCTTTACAAAGCGTCAGTGCAAAATGAAACAGCTTTCCCGTATTTCAATGGCATAGCACAGCAGAGAATACAGGAACTGACTTTGCCTGAACAGCGTTAATATCTGCTTTCAATTTGAAATTTGTTGACGAGCCTGTGTGAAAGCAGGCTCGTTTTTTTTTGTTCGCCATATTGAAGCCGAGTCGCGGAAGCGACCGGATAGAATTAGAATGAAAGCGTGGAGCGCAAGCGACACGATAATTTTGTAGGGGCGGTTTTCGAATCGCTCGAATAAAAACAGTAGCCGAAAGCGCAAGCGACACGATAAAGTTAAAATGAAAATGAATAACTTTTGCGAAAAAATTCTGAATTTCATTACGGAGCGTCAGCTTTTTTCAAAAGGCGATAAACTCCTTGCCGGTGTTTCCGGCGGCGCTGATTCGGTAGCGATGATGTATGCGATGCATCATCTTGGGTTCGATTTAACAGTGGGGCACATCAATCATAATTTACGGCCGGGACATTGCGAAAAAGACCAGGCGTTTGTAATCGAACAGGCCGATAAATTGGGGCTGAAAGTTTTGACCGGTTCGGTTGATGTCCGCCAACATTCTCAACTTAATAAAATTTCGATAGAAACCGCCGCAAGAGAGCTTCGCATTAAAACTCTTGCCGATATGGCGCAAAGCTGCGGCTGTTCTGCGATAATTACGGCGCATCATAAAGACGATAATGCCGAGACGATGGTGCATAGGCTGATGCGTGGTACCGGCTTTCGCGGGTTGTGCGGAATTCGTGATATCAATTTTATTGCCGATACAAAATTTGTTCGGCCGATGCTTTGCGTCAGCAGAGACGAGATTATTGAATATTTAAATGGCAACGGCATTGGCTGGCGGGTTGACCATACCAACGATGAGCTGGAATATACCAGAAACAAAATTCGGCACCAGCTTATTCCATATCTTGAAAAGGATTGTACCAAAAAGCTTAACGATAAACTTTTTACCATTTCGACGAAATGTTGCAAGTTACAGCGAAAGGTCGATAAAATTTCGGACGATGTTTTCGACAGCGTTTGCAGCCATCGCGGCGGCGAAGTTTTTATTGATATTTTCTTGTTTAATGCTCAAGCGAAAATTGTTAGGGCCGAGCTGATAAGACGTGCCATTGCCTGTCTGAATGTCGGCGAAAGAGATTTTACCGCCAGCCATTACAGCGATATTCTAAATATTGCCGAGGCCAGAAATGGCACAGCTAATCTGCCGGGTCAAATTTCTGCGTATGTGAAAAATGATACGCTGATAATGTCATTGCGTAAGACTGATGATGTGCCTGTGAAATTGAATCTGTCTGGCGTAACCCAATTTGGCGGATGCGTTTTCGAAACGGAATTTTTGCAAGCCGACGATTGCGAGTTGAAAAATTTTATTGATCACAAAAACTCTTGTATCGAATGGTTCGATTTCGATAAGATTGCGGGCGATTTAGTTGCGAGGTATCGCCGCGATGGAGATAAATTTATGCCGATGGGCAAAAAAACTTTTCGCAAGGCAGGCGATTTTACCACCGGCAAATTTGATCCGCTTATTGCAGATGACCAAAAGGTCGTATGGATTGCCGGCTCTCGACCTTGCCAGCAGACGAAAGTTCAGCCGGATACCAAGCGGATTTTGCAGATTCGTTTTTTGCCTAATCTATAATGCCAGCCCCCTTGGTTACGCGCAAAATTTCCTGATATGTCGTTATGCCGCACGCCACCTTGTTTAATCCGCTTTCAAAAAGTGAAATCATTCCTTCCCTTTTTGCTTGTGCATAAATTTCATTTGAATGTTTCCTTGTGATTGTCATTTCTCTTATCGCATCTGTCATTATTATCATTTCGGTTATTACGGTTCTGCCTTTGAAGCCGGTGAATCTGCATTTCGCACAGCCTCTGCCCCGATATGACTCTGTAATGTTTTCGATATGTTCCGATCCTTTCAGAGCCATTTTGATTTCCGGGCTTATCTCGCATATTTCTTTGCAATCCGGGCAAATTATCCGCACCAGCCGCTGAGCGATTATCGCTTCGATTGATGATGCGATAAGATACGGCTCGATTCCCATATCGGTCAGTCGTGCAATTGCCGCTGATGCGCTGTTCGTATGCAGCGTGCTGAAAACCAGATGTCCCGTCAATGCTGTTCGTATCGCTGTCTCCGCCGTTTCAATGTCTCGTATTTCGCCGACAAGCATTACATCCGGGTCATGCCGCAGCATCGAGCGAAGCGCGCACGCAAAACTAAATCCGATATCTGCATGCACCTGCATCTGCGTAAGCCCTGGCATATCGTATTCGACCGGGTCTTCGATTGTTAAAATTTTCCTGCTCGTCTGATTGAGCTGATTCATGCAGGTATAAAGCGTCGTTGTTTTTCCTGAGCCTGTTGGCCCCGTAACAAGAATTATTCCGTACGGCTTGGTTATCAGCTTGCCGATGGCATCGATGATATAATCTTCCATACCGAGATTTTTAAAATCGTGTATGACGGTACCTCTTGGCAGAAGACGAATATTTATGCCTTCGCCGAACCGTGTTGGCAGCGCAGATATTCGCAGGTCGTAGGTATTATTTCCAAGCTCGACCTGTGCACGTCCATCTTGCGGCAGACGTTTCTCGGCAATATCCAGCCCTGACATAATTTTAATTCTGCTGGTTATCCCGTCCTTGAAATGTTTTGCCGAATCAGGCACGCCCGCATCGTGCAAAATTCCATCGACCCTGAATCTCACCCGCAAATCTTTTTCGTACGGCTCGATATGAATATCCGTCGCCTCAGCGTTTATCGCGTCTGCTATTATCTGATTGACCAGCTTCATCACCGACGCATCGCGCGCCTGCTTTTCATCTGTTATGTTGTGCGAGCCTTTCGCCTGTTCGCTGATATCTTCGTTGACGACCATTTGCTCGACGGTTGCCGCTCCAAGCCCGTAATGTTTTCGTATCGCTTTTGCTATCGCGTCCGATGTAGCAAGTACGAATTCGATAGGAACTTTTTTGCCGAGTACCAGGCCAATCTCTTTTTTGAAATCTTCACTGGCAGGGCGGCAAATTGCAATCCGGATTTTTTCATCATCGACATCTATTGGGATGATATGATAATGCGATGCTATCTTTGCCGAAACCGTCCCAATTGCATTTGGCTCTATCTGGTAATCGCAAAGATTTACAAGTTCCGTTTGATACTTTTCCGCGATGGAACCAAGCAATTCAATTTCGGTTGCAAAGCCCAGCCGCAAAATTGCTTCAAATACTGTTATGTTCAATTTGTCCGCCTCTGCCTGTGCCGCTTTTATATGCTCGTCGCTTAGCCCACTGAATGTTTCCATTTTCTCGTCGTACCTGTCCATTATATAGTTCTCCATTTCATACTTTTGTTACTCTTTCCAATCTCCCCTCCTGTAAAAGAGGGCTACATAAACTAGTGCCGCACATAAACTCCCCTCCTGCAAAGGAGGGGTGGCCAAAGGCCGGGGTGGTTATTTCCTCGACTAAAAACTAAGGACTAACCGGCCTGTCATCCCGAGTGAGCGAAGCGACGAGGGATCTCTTTTAATCTCTTGTGCCTATCGCCTTTTATATTATTCAGGCGCAGCCTGGGATTGTTTTGTTGACGGTATATTTTACGGATTAAGGATAGCAGATAAAATAGTGTGGCAATAAATAGAGACGAACAAAATCCTTTTTAACTCTATTTAATCCAGATATAAAGAGTTCCTTGACATACAAAATTTTCTATGTTAGTTTAATTACCCTGTTAGTGTTTCGATGTTTAATGTGCATAATGGAGTATCAGCATGAATAGACGTGGTTTTTCGGTTATATGTGTTTTGGTTCTTTGTTTTTCGTTTACTGCTTTTGCGGGGTTTTCGGCGGTTGACTACCACGTGAACACTGATACCATCAACGGAATCGCCAATTTTACCGTAACATTTGACCGAACCCCCGATTTTTACACATTAAATCCCGAAGGCGTCCAAGCTAATTCTTTTCAGTATTATATAGATTTGGAAAAAAGCCCATCGTTCCCCGGCCCTGCGAATATCGAAATGGTTTTTCGCGGCGATGAAATACATATTCACGATGCGATAGCAATCAGGGATGTTTTCACTTTAACGCCAACCGAACCTTATTCCGGCGGCTATGGCCCAATAATCGGTATGACTGATTTTGAGTTGGCGGATAATCAGCTTAGCTTTTCAGTTGACCTTGATACTATCAGCTGTCCCGATGGGCAGTTCGGCTATGGCCTGATGTGTACAGAATTCGGCGCTATGACCGACTGGGTGTACTCAGACGGCACGCCAACTATACCAGTTCCTTCCGCCATAGTTTTAGCGGCCATCGGAATCTCGACAATATTATTGAAGACGAAATCTAAGTTTTCGAAAAAATAGCATTCGATTGAAAGCGTGGAGCGCAAGTGACACGATAAGATTTATTGTAGGGGGCGGTTCACGAACCGCTCGAATAAAAACAGTAGCCGAAAGCGCAAGCTACGGATGGTATTATAGAAGCCGAGCAGCGGAAGCTGCCGGATAATTGGTAGGGTGTGCAACTTGTTTGCACACGCGGCCTTGCTGTCATCCCCGCGCAGGCGGGGATCCAGAAGTATGATTTTTAAATTTTGCTATGTAATTTTTATATTTCAAATTATCTATGACTAACGATATTAAAAAGCAGATAGATAATCTCCGCAGGCAGATAAATGAGCATAATTACAAATATTATTCTCTAAATGCTCCCACTATCTCTGATAAGGAATACGATAAACTGTTCTTGCATCTTAAGGAACTCGAAACAAAATATCCGGATATGATAACCCCAGATAGTCCCACCCAGCGGGTTTCCGGCCAGCCCATCCTTGAATTCAGCACCGTTGCCCATTCGCTGCCGATGCTCAGCATTGACAACACTTACAACGAACAGGAGCTTTCCGCCTTTGATGAGCGTATCGCCAAAAATCTCGGCACAAAGGATTATCAATATACTGTTGAGCTTAAAATCGATGGCCTTGCAATCAGTCTGCGGTATGAAGATGGTATCCTCACTCAGGCCGCCACAAGAGGCGATGGCACCATCGGCGATGATGTAACTGTAAATGTGCGCACGATCAAATCGGTTCCGCTCCGTCTTGTCGGCACAGACTATCCCAAAGTGCTTGAGGTTCGCGGCGAAGTCTATATGCCGATAAAGGCTTTCAATGATCTTAATGAAAAAAGGGTCGAAGCTGGCGAGCGTGAATTTGCAAATCCCAGAAACGCCGCCGCCGGTTCATTAAAACTTCTTGACCCCGAAACAACAGCGCAGCGCAAGCTTTCATTTTTCGCATATTCCCTCGGACAGACAAGCCAGCCGATAGCGACTAATCATTTCACGGCAATGAACAGATTCAAGGATTTTGGCCTGCCGATAAATGAAAACATTTCTAAAGCGGCTGATATAGATGAGGTCATCAAAATTTGCCGACGCTGGGACAAGGAACGTCATAAGCTCGACTATATGACCGATGGCATGGTAATAAAAATTGACCGCTTCACCCAGCGGGACATGCTCGGCACTACCGGCAGAGCGCCAAGATGGTGCATCGCTTACAAGTTCGCCGCCGAACAAGCCGAAACCGTTGTCGAATCCATCGATTTGCAGGTCGGCAAAACAGGCGTAATAACTCCGGTAGCAAATCTAACTCCCGTCAAACTTGCCGGCACAACCGTCAAACGCGCATCGCTTCATAATTTTGACGAGATAGAAAGACTTGACGTTGCCGCTGGCGATACTGTTATTGTCGAAAAGGCAGGCGAAATAATCCCGCAGGTCATAAGCGTCAAACAAAAAGGTCTTGTAAGGGAGCCCTTCGCAAAACCCGTCAATTGTCCCGTTTGCAGCGAGCCTGTCAAAAAAGATGAAAACGGCGTTTACTATAAATGCCATAATTCGAGCTGCCCAGCGGTTATCCGTGAAAAGATAATTTACTTTGCCGGCAAAGCGCAGATGGATATTGATTCGTTTGGCCCAGCCTTGGTTGACCAGTTGCTGGCAAAAAAGCTCATTAAAAATTTTGCCGATATTTATAAATTGACATTCGCTCAGGTTTCTCAGCTTCCGCGAATGGGCGATAAGTCCGCCGAGAAAGTGCTTGAGTCAATCGACAAAAGTAAAACGCAGACGCTTGCCCGATTCATCGCCGCCCTTGGCATAAATAACGTCGGCACGCAATCTGCTGAAATTCTTGCGGATAATTTCGCAAACATTGACAGCCTTATGGGGGCGACTCAGGAACAGCTATGCCAGATTGACCAGGTTGGCCCGGTTATGGCAAAGAGCATTTATGATTATTTTCATACCGAAAAAAATGTAGATATTATAAATCAGATGTTTGCAAACGGAGTTTCGCCGAGCCACGAAAAAACAATCGTTTCGGATATTCTTGCTGGCCAAACGATTGTCGTTACTGGAACGCTTGAGAATTTTTCGAGAGACCGGATTGAGCAAACCATAAAAGATAATGGCGGCAAGGTAAGCTCAAGCGTAAGCAAAAAAACATCATTCGTTTTAGCTGGCACAGAGCCTGGCAGCAAAGTAGATAAAGCGCAATCACTCGGCGTTAAAATTATCAGCGAATCAGAATTTATGAAAATTCTTGGAAAGGAATAGCCGTGCAGTATTCTTCCGAAGATGTTAAATATATGAAGATGGCTTTGCGGTACGCAGCCAAAGGAATCGGCAAGGTTGAACCCAATCCGGCAGTTGGCTGTCTTATCACAAAATCCAATCAGATAATCGGCAAAGGCTTCCACCAGAAATTCGGCCAGGCTCACGCGGAAATAAACGCTCTTGATGATTGCAAAAATCTCGGCGTAAAACCCATCGGCTCGACGATGTATGTTACGCTTGAGCCGTGCTGTCATTATGGCAAGACCGGCCCCTGTACCGAAGCGATAATAAATGCAGGTGTTGCAAGGGTGATAGTTGCCACACTCGATACAAGCCCTCACGCCAATGGCGCAGGCATCGAAAAATTAAAACAGGCCGGTATCGAAGTTTCCGTCGGCCTCTGTCAGCTTGAAGCCAACCTTTTGAACGCGGGCTTTTTGAAACACGCCAAAACCAAACGCCCCTGGGTGATATTAAAATGGGCGCAGTCTATTGATGGCAAACTTGCATGGGTTGACGGCTCAGCCCAGCGATGGATATCCAACGAACAAAGCAGGGCTGACTCCCACAATTTGCGAAGGTCTTGCACAGCTATCATCGTCGGCGTAAATACCGTCATCAAGGATAACCCGCTTCTTACGCCTCGACCTGCCAAAGGCAAATCGCCTCTGCGGATTGTACTTGATAATAATCTTCGAATCCCTCTTGGCAGCAGAATATTAAATACAAAAGACAAGACGATGGTCGTTTCAACTTCAAGAGCTGTCGATGCTCAGCCCGAAAAAGCCGAGCGGATACGGGCTAAGGACGTAGAGATATTGACCGTTCCCGAAATTGACGGGAACTGCTATGTCGAAGCGATTCTCGATGAACTTGGCAAAAGGGATATTCAGCAGATTATTGTTGAAGGCGGCCCGACTGTTATTAACAGCTTCTTGAAATCCGCTCAGGCTGATGAAGCTGTGATTTATATCGCCGGTAAAATGCTCGGGAAGTGCGGCGATGTCGATATTGAAACTGCTATGATAGGGATACCTGAGCCGATGGAGTTATTCCATATGTCGGTTCAGCATTTTGAAAATGATTGCAGAATCAAAGGAACCATCAGAGATATGAATTTCTTTTAAGGTGAGTTTTCTGGCCGGAATGTTTTTTCAACTAAAGACTCAACACTAAGGACTAAAAACTTCTTGTTATTTCTTCATTCGCTGGAGTTCCTTCAATAATCCTTCCGGAAGATCAAATCCAAGTTCCTGCGCCTTGACAGCGTTTTCGTACGCAAGGTTATAATTTTCCATATTATAGTAGCACACTGCCAGATTATAATAAGCCGACTTGTTCGTACGGTCGAGCTTCAGCGTTTTTATGTAATATTTCTCGGCCTCTGAATAATCTTTCCGTTGAGCATAGACAAGACCGATTCCAAAATAAAATGCCGAATTCTGCGGATCAGACTCGATAGCACGGGTAAAAATTTCCAGCGCAGAATCGTAGTCCTCATTTTTCAAATACACATTTCCAAGATTCTGCATCGCCGCGGTCATTTCCGGGTTGCACACGATTGCGTCTTTATACGCCTGAATTTCCTTATCCTTTTCCATTGTCATGCCGTACAAAATACCCAAGTCAAAATAAATCTCTGCCCAGCATTCTTTTGCCTGAATTGCCCGATTGAAATAATCCTCCGCCATTTTATATTCGCCGATTGCCGAGTAAACAAGCGCAAACTCTCTCCACCATTCTGCCCCGCTGTTCAGTTGCGTTCCTCTGGTCAGACTATCAATCGCGGCGTTATAAAGCTCTTTCATACGGTACGCCCGCGCCAAAGACAAATACGCCGGCGAAAGTTTCGGATCATACGCGATAGCTTTTTTCAATTCGATTATTGCCCATGTCGGATTATCCTGACAAAGATAAACATTGCCGATATTCAGATGCACCTTGCTGTCATCGGGATTGATTTTCAATGCCTTTTGAAAATACAGCATCGCTTGCGGGTAGTCCATCTGCTGCATATAAATGTTGCCAAGATTGCTCAGCGACTCAGTCAGCGTTGGGTTAAGCTCGATAGCGTTTTTGAAAATTTCAAGTGCCTTGTCTGTCTGACCAGCGGATTGATAGCAGTTTCCCAGATTATTAAAGAAACAGCCGATAGTCTGCTGGTTAGTGAGATTTTTCATATAAAGATTTTCATAGCCGTTCTTGGGCACATTGAATGTCTTGATATAATGTTCATCCGGCGCAAAATTTCCATTTGATGTCGTTTCGATATTGAATTGTGTTTTCCCGTCGTCATATCGCACAAAAAAATGTCCCGGCACAACCACACCGTACAGCGGCAAACCAAGCCGTTGACCTATCGAAAGATAAAGCACCGACAGCGACAAACAGTATCCCCGTCGATTATCAATCACCGAATGCAGGAACAGGTCTTCAGGATTATTTGCGTCAGTAACCGCGGTATATTTCAATTCATCGAACAGATACGAATTTATCCGTCTTACCAGCGTTATTCCATCTGGCTTCCCTGCCCGCTTCGTGGCCGTTTCGAGAATATACTCCGCCATCTCGTCTATTTTATCGCGATAGATTCGCGTGTTCGTGTAGCCGTTCCAATCGCGCGATGCAAGCAGCACAGCCGTAGCGAGATCGATTTGGTTATCGTCAAGTTTTAGTATCCTGTGGATGGAGTTGATGTCTAGCCCTTGCCTGTTATAGTCCAGCTTAGCAAGACAGCTAAACGAAAGGATACAAAAAATTAAAATATAAACTGCTAAAAATTTCCCCTGATTTTTCATAGCCGAACCTGTTTAATTTAATTTTTGCGATATTAAAATACTCTAAAATTTTCGATTACTCTCGTTAGCCCGCCGCTTTAACGGTGGGTTGAAACTTACCTTGACCGTCAGTTACTCGTTAGCCCCCCGATTCATTCGGGGGGTTGTCTTTAATTTCGACATTCGGCCTTCGACCATTGTTTCATCATTCTGATTTCGTAATTCCTCATTGCACTTATGCCTTCTTTAAAAAATCTTCAATACTAATATTTCTTATCTGCACTTTTTTAATGGCATTCGTCGTACCTGAAAGAATGTCTATATCTTTTGCTTTGATGCCCAATTTTTTAGCCAGAAATTCTGTCAGCGTTTTATTGGCCTTGCCTTTTTCCGGCACAGATACAATTTTCACTTTCAGCATCCCGTCGAGAGCGCCCTCTATAGAATTTCTGCTGCTGTTAGGGACAACCTTGACGGTAATTATCACCGAATTTTCGGCACTTGTAATATCTATCGGGCGCGTTATTTCAGGCTTCCTCCCGTATATTACTTCCCACTGCTGACTGAACATATTTTTCTATCTGCTCTGCCATTTCGGAAAGCGTATCCAGATGGAAATCTTCATAATGACCCGCCAGAAATTCGCCGCTGAGTGCTTTTTTGAATATTTTAACTCTGATAAATATTGGCACATTGATTGTTCTTGTGAAATCGTTGTTTTTATGCTCGATTAGTTCAACCCGCCAGTCCTCACTGATAAACACCAGACTTTTGCCGGTATAAATTGCAGAAGGAAAATAATCATATAATAGTCGTATTGTGCCGTTCATATCTTTCTCTTGTCGTTCCCGCGTCCAACTTTGTCATCCAGAGCGTAGCCGAGGGATATTTTTCACTCAACACTAAGCACTAAAAACTAAGGACTGCTGCGACGGGTGGCATCCTTTTTGTTTTTTGAAAATGGTGAACAATCTGTTAATTTATAATTCCTTATAGCTGCCAACCACTCATTAGCCCCCAGATTCATCCGGGGGTTCGGTCAAGCTCCCCTCCTGCAAAGGAGGGGTGGCCAAAGGCCGGGGTGGTTATCTTTTATTTTTGATTTTTCAGCCTATCCCAACAATTTTACCAACGGACGCGAACTATTGCAAGCTGCCTGTCAGTTCGGATATGTTTTTTATGCCGTGCCTGCCGCAATAATCGGCGATGCCCTCGATGATTTCCAGACAGCATCTCGGTTGTGCAAACGTGGCAGTTCCGACCGAAACTGCCGTTGCCCCTGCGATAATAAATTCTATCGCGTCCGAAGCTGTCCGTATTCCCCCAAGCCCAAGTATCGGTATCCCCGCCGGCTTTGCGACCTCTTTATAGACTTTGTTGACAAGATATACTGCGATAGGTTTTATTGCTGGCCCGCTTAGTCCGCCGGTTCGGTTAGCAAGAACAGGTTTTCTCGATTCTATATCGATAACCATCGCTGTAAACGTGTTTATCAGGCTAAGTCCGTCCGCTCCGCCCTCAACTGCCGCCGCTGCGGTCGCTGATATATCCGTAACGCCGGGCGTAAGTTTAACGATTAACGGTTTCTTTCCTGCCGCAGATTTAACCTCTGCTGTAATTTTCTTTATCAAAACCGGGTCTGTGCCGAATGTTATGCCGCCTTTTTTAACATTAGGACAGCTGATATTCAGTTCAAATCCCGCGATAGCGTCCTCGTCAGCCAATCTGGCCGTTACTGCAACATAATCATCAATTTGCCAGCCTGCGATATTTACGAAAAACGGCACATTCTTTTCTCTGATTTTCGGTATCTTTTCCGAGATAAACCTATCGACCCCGATATTTGCAAGCCCGATAGCGTTAAGCATTCCGGAGTTGGTTTCGACGATTCTCGGCACAGGATTGCCTTTTCTCGGCAGCAGGGTGATGCTTTTAGTTATGAACCCGCCTAAAAGGTTGATGTCCATAAAATCGTCAAGCTCATCGACATAGCCGCAGGTTCCCGAAGCCGTCATCACCGGATTTTTCAGCCGAACCCCTGCGAAATCTACTGATATATCGGTTTTGCTATGCATCACCAGCAGACCTCCGCTGAATCAAACACCGGCCCGTCCTTGCAGCACAATTTATAAACCGTCTCCGTTTGGCCCGGCTGACTGCATTCTACCGCACAGCTCTGGCACAAACCTATCCCGCAAGCCATCATTCTTTCGAGGCTTACTTGGCACTTGAAATTATTTTTATGTGCGAACCCCGCCACCGCTTTCATCATCGGCTCAGGCCCGCAGGTATAAATCATTGTATTTGCAGGCTTTATCGACAACTCGCTCACCTTGTTAGCCAGAAGTTCCGTTACGAACCCCTTAATGCCAGCCGAGCCGTCATCGGTTGCGATGTAGGTTTTCGCCCCGTATTTCTCGAATTCCTCAATTTCGGTAACGATTTTTCCCTTTTCCAGATGGTCGTGCGTATGAAAAAATGGCAAGCCTTTGACCGCTCTGGCCCCGATAAATGCTATCATCTTCTTTTTCGGATGATTTTTATGTATATACTCCGCCAGCGACTGAAGCGGCACTGCACCCATACCGCCGCCGACGAGTAGTGCGGTTTCAAGATCATCGCTTACCGTAAATGATGTTCCAAGCGGTGCTATCATATTGATTTCGTCGCCCGCCTTGATTGTTGTCATTTTTTCGGTGCCCGGGCCCAAAACACAGTACAAAATGTGTGCGATTATGTGATTTTTGGTTATTTCGACGCTTGAGAAGCTAAAAGGCTTGCGTAATACCGACTGACGCGGCGAAAATCGCGGATTTGCCGGGCTGCCGAGGTTTTCAATTGCTACCTGAGCGAATTGGCCAGGCAAAAAGCGGGACATTATTGGATAGTATTGCTCTGGAATTCTAAGGCTAAGTTTACAAAAACAGGGCCCTATTGCCTTGTTTGAAATGACGTTGGCTTTTATTTCAGCTTTTTCACTCATCAGTGCCTCTTGCTTTGTACTTTTCCTGTCGAAGCTCCCCTCCTGCTGTTATTACGCTAACAGTAGCGTGGATCGCCAGCGACACGATAAGATTCCGGAATTCCTCATTCCAATTATGCCTCGTGCCTATTGCCTTATGCCTTTCCTGTCGAAGCTCCCCTCCTGCAAAGGAGGGGTGGCCGTAGGCCGGGGTGGTTTTCTACGGCAAAAATTAACATAAAAAAACTTCCGGAATAGTCATCCACTGATACTCCGGAAGTGCGCCACGGCCCAAAAAGCCGCAAAATATTTCATATGTTCGCCAGCTATCGGCTGGTTCAATTCTCACCATCAGTTCTTTAGTATAACCCTGGGGATTTCTTTGTCAATAGAGCAGAGAATATTTCATGAAAAATATCTAAAATATTTATAAGTTCTTTTTGTGAAAGAAGTTATATACTATTGCCATTTCGCGGGCATTATGTTATAGTTTTGGCGATAAGGATATAAAATATTTTAGAAACGGATATTTTTTGCGATGGAAAAACACTCTAAAAATTTAGTATTTGTATTGTTGTTTTATTTTACAGCGGTTTCATTTTGCAGTGCTGATTTAAACGGGCGGATTTCATCACTCATCAGCAAATCGGATCAGAAAAATGTCCAATACGGCATAAGTATTATCGAGGCCTCTACCGGCAAAGAGATTTTTTCTTCAAATCAAAAACTCCCGCTGATGCCCGCATCCAATATGAAGCTAGCATCATCTGCTGCGGCGATAAATTACCTTGGTACGGATTATCAGTTCCGGACAGCCGTTGGGCTTTGCGGCAATCAGCTTGTAATTGTCGGCGGCGGCGACCCGCTTTTCGGCGATGAACAAACCCTTGCAAATCATAATCTTCCGAAGCTTTGGCCCGTTGATGATATCGTTAAGCTCATTAAGGACGCGAACATAACCGAACTCAATAATATAATTATTGATACTACAATTTTTGATGACAATAGAGTTCATCCGTCATGGCCCAAGGAACAGCTTAATCAGTGGTATGCCTGCGAAGTTAGCGGCCTGAATTTTAATGACAATTGCATCGGCATTAGTGTTTCCAATAAAAATAATAATATTGCATATTCCCTTGATCCGCAGACGGGATACCTGAAAATTACAAATCAGATAGTACCTACAAGCAAAAAGGCAAATTCTGTCGGTGCCTATAGGAGCAATGAGGAAAACTCAATATATCTAAAGGGCCAGCTTAACAAATCTGCACAGTTTACAACTACAGTTGAACGTCCATCGGGTTTTTTTGCATATCTGCTAGCTGAAAAAATTATGCAGGCTGGTGTTAAAATTAATGGCAGGATAATCGAAGGCCCCAAACCTGAAGATTGTGAATTTCGTTCGCTCAAAACTTATAGCACTCCCATTTCCGATGTTCTCCTGCGATGCAATCAGGACAGTCTCGGCCTTGCGGCGGAGTCGCTTGTCAAGACCATTGCAAGCACTGGCAATCCGGGCGGCAAACTCGGTTCGTGGGAACAGGGTACTGCGATGGTTGGCAATTATCTTGGCAAGATTGGCGTTGATAATACGCAGTATAAAATTGATGACGGCAGCGGCCTTAGCAGAAACAATCGGCTATCGGCGTGGACTCTTGTAATGGTTTTGAAAGATTTATATCAGGATCAGCACAAGCGGGATATTATTATGCCGACGCTTTCTGTGGGCGGAGTTTCCGGCACCGCATCGAAATGGTTCCGCGAAAACAAATACAGGGGAAAAATTTTGGTTAAGACAGGTTTCATCAATGGCGTAAGATCGTATTCGGGAATCTGCAAAACCAAGAGCGGTGATTTTCTTTTCTCGATAATCACAAACAATAGCAATGGCAAATCACGCGAAGTTATGAACAAGATACTCGAAGCCATCGTCGATAATTATGACAATTAGACACGAGGGGAATGAAGAAAAATTCAGAATTTTGGTGTGTAAAATTACCCGAATTTCCAAGTCCACTTAAAAAATAGGCAAAAAAATATGAAAATTTGGGGAAAATTGAGATTTTTTTTTGGATTCGCGGGGCGAAATAGCCATTTTTGACGTTGCCAGCCAGGTTTTAGGGGAGAGCGATACGACACTAAGTATGATAAGAAAATCCATTAAAAACACTG
>CAMDDF010000019.1 GCA_945890885.1 Candidatus Kuenenia stuttgartensis
CACCAGAATTTGTTTATTAATTGGCTGGTTAGTTTTCATGTGAGCAAAGAAACTTTTTTTACGCCGACTTGATTGAAAACTTTGAATTTTGACAAAATCTTTATACTTATGCTTTCTCGGCAAAAAACTCCCATTGGGCAACACGCCCAGCACTAATAATCGCATGTCTTATTTTTTCCCTAAGCGCATTCATACAGATCATCCTTGTAAGACGATAAATCTTCATTAAGTTTTTTTAGCCCCACCGAAAGGTATCTGCTTACAGACCTGCTGTCGATTTTCATTTTTTTTGCTGTTTCGCTTATTGTAAATCCATGGTCATATCTTAATGAAATTGCTCGAAACTGGCTGGGAGGCAAATTTTTTCTGGCGATGGAATAAATTTGTTTTTTTTGCTCTTTCTTTATAAGCAAGTCAGCAGGATTAGTCACAAAATTCATATTTATTTTTCTATGCCGGTAATATTTATCCTTGTTATTTGTTATCGTTTTTTGCCTGCGGATCGCATCGATGACATCATTTCTGACTAACCTTTTCAAATATGCATCAAGGTTCTGAATATTATTTGATACAGGATTTTTGACGATGGACATAAAGAAGTCCTGGAAAATATCCTCAGCCAGATGCTGGTCGCGGGTTTGCTGAAATATCGTATTCCGCAGAAATCCTCCATTTTCAGAAATCAGCTTGTAAGCCAAGTCCATTTTTTTCTTTATTCCGATATTTTTTGCCTCCATTTTTTATACTCCCAAAATTTAAAGATAATTTGTTTGTTTGTTATTAAATTACCCCTGCTTTTGCAAAATAACAGTAAAAGAAGATTAAACCTTTAAAATCAGCATCTAAGTGCTTCCTTTATGGAAACGTAATATTAGAAAAGATTTATTGTCAAGAGCCGGCAATCGCTGTATAATTCGCCGTTTAAAGTGTTGAAATTTGTAATTTTCAGAAGGAAACCGAAAAATGGGCGAAAAAGTCGTTTTAGCGTATAGCGGCGGACTTGATACCAGCGTTATTCTGCCGTGGCTTAAGGAAACTTATGGATATGATGTCGTGGCTTTTGCGGCAGAACTCGGCCAAGGCGATGAGCTTAGTGGCATACAGAAAAAAGCGATGGCTACCGGCGCGGTAAAGTGCATCGTAAAAGACCTTCGGAAAGAGTTTGTCGAGGATTACCTTTGGCCAATGCTCAAATCCGGTGCGGTTTATGAAAACGGCTATTTACTAGGTACAAGCATCGCAAGGCCATTGATTGCCAAACATCAGGTCGAAGTGGCTCAGGCAGAAGGTGCAACGGCTGTCGCTCACGGCGCAACCGGCAAGGGAAATGACCAAGTGCGGTTTGAGCTTACCTTTATGGCGCTTGACCCAAGCCTGAAAATCGTTGCCCCCTGGAAAGATGATAATTTCAAGCTGCGAAGCAGAGAAGCAGCTATCGAATACGCAAAACAGCGAAAAATACCTATCGAGCAGACAACGAAAAAAATATATTCACGCGACAGGAACCTCTGGCATATCAGCCACGAAGGCGCAGAGCTTGAAGACCCGGCAAATGAGCCAAAAGATCGGATGTTTGTTATATCAAACCCAGTAACAAAGGCTCCCAATAAGCCCGAATACATCGAAATAGATTTCGTCAAGGGTATCCCTGTTAAACTTGACGGCAAGGCACTTGACGGCGTAAAAATGATCGAAACGCTAAACGCCATCGGCGGCGTGCACGCTGTCGGACAGGTTGACCTTGTCGAAAACCGCCTTGTCGGAATTAAGTCCAGAGGCGTATATGAAACCCCAGGCGGTGCAATACTTGTAAATGCACACAGGGCACTTGAAAGTCTGACGCTGGACAGGGAAACGAGCCATTATAAAGCGCAGGTCGCGTTGAAATATGCCGATTTGATTTACAACGGCCAATGGTTCTGCCAGCTTCGCGAGGCACTTGATTCGTTTATCAATGTTACACAGGAAAACGTAAGCGGCAAAGTTCGGGTCAAACTCTACAAGGGTCAGGCTACGCCGGTTGGAATGACAAGCCCCAAGAGCATGTATAACCCAAAACTTGCCAGCTTTACGATGGGAACCGAATATAATTCAAATGATGCGACCGGATTTATCCGTCTATTCGGTTTACAGATGAAAGTTGCAGGCCTTGTGAACAAGGTCAAATTCAAAAAAACTAAAAAATAATCTGCGGTACATTACCCTTTTCAATGATTATGGATGATCAGAATATAATAGCTGGGCTGCGAACACAGAATATATATGCCCTCGGCATAATATGGTCGTGCTTCACATTTGCCATAGGAGCCTGCGTCGGCAGCTTTTTGAACGTGGTTATTTACCGACTGCCAAGGGATTTGTCGCTTGTCAGCCCGGGTTCAATGTGCCCATCGTGCAGCAAAAGCATCCGTTTCTACCATAATATACCGATTTTTTCGTGGCTGATGCTTGGCGGCAAATGCAAATATTGTTCAGCGGGTATTTCGCCGAGATATTTAATCGTCGAAGCGATTACCGCTTGCTGCTATCTTGGGGTATTTCTCCTGTATTTCGGGAAAAGCTTCGGATTGATTGAATTTCAAATTCGCGGCGGCATACCCGCATGGTCGGATTTCGGCTGGGTTATTTTTCTGCTGCATATGATTCTGGTAAGTTCGTTTCTGGCAGCATCGGCAATTGACCTTGAGCTATGGGTTATTCCGCTTTCGATATGCTGGTTTACGACGCTGGCGGGCTTGGTTATAAGTTCGGTTGCGGTTTTCGGGATAGATTTTAGTGTTATTCGTACCTATGATTTGCTACCGTCGGCTCATTCCGGAAAGGCCGCACTTGCGGCAGGCGGTCTTGTGGGTATGATTATTTCACTTATTATGCTCTTTACAGGCATGATTAAGTCGAGTTATGAATCGCAAAATCAGGAAAAAGCCAATTTTGACAAGCCAGAACCAGATCCTGATGATCCAAATTTTAACCACCGCTTGGAAGTCCTTAAAGAAATTCTGTTTCTATTGCCGATTATTATCTGTTCAGTTGGATTTTATCTGATTACGCAGAAGTTTTCTCAGGTAGGCCAATGGTGGATGGATTTTTCACAAATACCTGCTATTGCTGGGTTTACAGGAAGTCTTCTTGGGTATTTTGCCGGCTGTGGAATCGTCTGGGGAACCAGGATTTTAGGTACGCTGGCATTTGGAAAAGAGGCGATGGGCCTTGGCGATGTGCATCTGATGGGTGCCGCAGGGGCAGTCATCGGGGCATTGCCGGTGGTGGTAGCATTTTTTATCGCTCCGTTTTTTGGACTTGCCTGGGCGATTTATCAGATGTTTTTTAAAAAAACAAGGCAAATTCCGTATGGCCCGTTCTTGTCAATGGCGGTTTTTATAGTTATGATAGCACATAATCCGATAATGGATTATATATACAAACTGTTTTTCTACAGACAATTTTAACTCGAAAGGAGTGCTTTATGAAGGCAACAAAGAAAGTGGCAGTAATTTTGACAGGTTTGGCAGTAATGGTTCTTGTTAGTGGATGTACTGACTGGAAGAAAAAATATGAAGCTCTAAATGTTGAGCATGAGAATTTAAAAGGCCTCTACGATAATTGCGTAGCAACATCAGGCCAGGCAACGGGTATGGCTGATGAACTTGCTTCGTGCAGGGCACAGGTTCAGGACCTTACCGCTCAGCTTGAAGGCGGCCAGCCGAAGACCACCGGCTTCGAAGGTATGGATCAGTCATACGACCCAAGCACAGGCGACATAACCGTTACTCTGCCTAATGCTCTCCTGTTTGATTCCGGCAAGGTAACTCTAAAGAGCACCACCGTCTCACAGCTTGACGAGATTATCAGTGTTCTTCGCGAACGTTACGCTGGCAAAGAGGTTGATATCGTTGGAAATACCGATACCGACCCAATCAAGAAGAGCAAATGGCAGGACAACTGGCAGCTTGGAAGCGAAAGAGCTCTTGCGGTTGTTCGATACCTGCAGGGCAAGGGTGTCAACGCTACAGAACTTAGAGCTGTTTCGTGCGGCGAATATCGCCCTCTCGGCACCAACAAGACTCAGAACAGAAGAGTTGAAGTTGTTGTACATACAAGATAATTTTGTATAACTTTAAAGCTCACAAGGAGTCAGGTTTAATCGCCTGGCTCCTTTTTTTTTGTATGTACTTGTCGTGATAGCACCAGCTGAATCTATTTTCACAGTAATGCAACCATCTATCGCGGTGTAAAAAGGATTACGAAGAATCCGCTTGTTAATGTTTCCATACTGTTTTGACGAACAGCTTGCGATCGTGATTTGCGGATTTATCTTTTTGATAAAATTATCAAGGCTACTCTTTCGGGAACCATGATGCGGCAGTATCATAATATCGGCCTGTAAATCAGGATAGAGTAAAAGTAACTGGGCCTGAGTATTTTTTTCTATATCAGAGCAGAGCAAAATTTTTCTGCCCGCATATTCAACTAAGTAAACATCGGATCTATCGTTATCACTAAAATTATTGCTTTCGAAAACATTGTTCATCGGCCAAAGCAGTTTAATGCTGACACCTGAATTGTATATAACGCCTGGATAATTGAATCCGATTTTTATTTTGTGTTCATCGAGTTTGTTTCTGATAAATTTTACCGTTGCTGATTCACTTTCTTCTGGCTGGAATTCACGATTTAAACCAACAGAATATATTCGCATCTCATCCAGCAGTTCAGGGAAGGCATTAAAGTGGTCAATGTCATCGTGGCTTATAAAGGCCGATTTTAATTTTTCAATTCCGCTATGTTTCAAAAACGGTAAGATGACAGAATTGCCCACGTCGTTTTTTGATATTGAGCCTGCATCGAAGAGAAAATTTTCACCATCAGCCTGAATTACGATGGATTGGCCTGCCCCGACACTTAGACAATTTAAAATAAACCCGCTCGGCCTTTTATTGAAATATACATTTGCAGTGAAACCAATTAGCAATACAGCAGTGCAAACAATGTATGAAAATTTTCTCAAGCTGGATTTTATAAGATAGCCATTTATGTAAATCAAAATAAAGCCATAATACAAGATAATAAGCCAGATTGCGATTTCCCCTGTCAGGATTTGGTTATCCGCTGATTCCGATATGAGTTTTACAATCCAAATCAAAGCTGTTATCAAATTATTGACAAGCCAGGCTAAGCTGGCGGCAACTGTCGGAAAAATTCCAGCTATCAATATTTTCAGCATGCCAATAACTAACACCAGCCAAATCAAAGGGAAAACAAAAGCAGTCCATACAGCTGACAAAATATTTATGTTGTGAAAATGAAATAAAAGTACGCCAAAACCACCAACCCATGCCGCCAAGCCAGCACTTAATAAAGCGATAAAGCTGTAAAATATTTTAGTCGATGCGACAATTAAAATATTAGCATTTTGACTAAATAGCTTTTCTAAAACGGTATCAAGCAGAATTTTTATCCTGCTGGCAAAAAGAAGAATTCCTGCAACGCATGCAAATGAAAGCTGAAACCCTGCGGAAAACATATCTGTCGGCTTAATAAGAAGAATAACTATCCAAGAAATAGCAAGAGCATTAAAAAGGCTGGCTCTTTTGTCGAGCATTATCGCCAAGCACATAAAAAATGTAATAATTATGGCTCTGACGGTTGGCGCCGTTGGCGGCACGACCATCAAAAATAATATTATAAATAATATGCCTATAGCCGCTTTGACATCTTTGCCTGTAAAGAAAAGATTCAGCACAATCCACACAAATCCCGTCATTATCCCCACGTGAAGACCCGAAAGACTTACGAAATGAATCAGCCCTGTTCTGGTAAACGCCCTTATTATTTCCGGCGAAATATTTTTTCTATTGCCGAGAAGCAGTGCATCAAGCAGCGAAGAAACATTTTCGTCCGGGCTGTGTTCTAAAAGAAAAAATGAAACCTTTTTTGCAAACAGCCTCTTGAACCCCAGATACCACGCCTGGTCTTTTTCAAGAATCTTAATGTTGCCCCTGCTTTTGGCAAAGCCGCTTATGTGAATATTGTTATCGGCCATATACCGCTTGGTATCAAATTGCCCGGGATTATCCGCTGAAGTGAATCGGCCAAGGCTGCACAACAACTCGATATTGTCGCCGATGCTCAGGTCAAGCACCGCCTGGCCTACATAAACTTTTATTACGCCGGATGATGGGCGAAATTTTTCATCGCTCAACACCGAATGAATTTTAAAATGAAAGCTGCTGCCTGGGTCGCCGAATTTAAATTTAGCCATCTGCCAGCTATCGAATTTCTGCACCGTCGGCTCAGAAATTATCTCGCCTTTTAGCGTAGCAATTGCATCATCGCCAATAACAAGTTTGCTTATATCATTTGGCGGCAGCGTCTGATAGCTAATGAGCCTGACACCGCCAAGCATCAAAAAACACAAGGAACCGGCAAAAACAATCGCAAAGATTCTCCATCGGCTGTCGGATTTAGAAACATAAAAATATATCGTAAGCGTTAGAAGAGATACAGCCCCAAAAATCCAAAACCACAAGCTCATCGCAAAATAATATTGCAGAACAATACCGGCTCCAAGAAAAATCGCAGGCAAAACCAACGGCGAGTCATAAATCTTAGACAGCAGTGTTTCCGCTGGTCTTTGCTCCTGCTGCCACGCAAGAAGTTTTGCTCGGATTTTATCCACTGCAACCCCTACCCCATTGCTGCCCTATCTGGCTGTTATAATCTCTTTGCCGCCCATATAAGGCTGTAAAACTTTCGGCACATTGACCGAGCCGTCTTTGTTCTGGTACAGTTCAAGAACAGGTATCAAAACTCTCGGCGAAGCGATTACCGTATTATTCAGCGTATGGCAGAATAGATTTTTCCCATTCTCAGCTTTGTAGCGAAGATTCATCCTGCGAGCCTGAAAATCGTAGAATCTGCTTGCTGAATGCGTTTCGCCAAAACTTTTGCGCGAAGGCATCCAGGTTTCAATATCAAATTTCTGAATCTGGCCCCGGCCTAAATCGCCTGTGCAAACATTGACCACCCGATACGGCAATTCAAGAGCCTGCAAAACCGCCTCGGAGTTGGCAAGGATTTCCTGGTGATACTGCTTAGACTTTTCCTGATCATTTTCGCAGATGACAACCTGCTCGACCTTGTCAAACTGATGGATACGATATAGCCCGTAAGTATCTTTGCCAGCGGCGCCAGCTTCCCTGCGGAAACAGGTGCTAAGGCCGCAATATTTCAGCGGAAGCTGTTCCTGCTTGAGTATCTCGCCCATATGATAGGCAGTAACGGGCACTTCAGCGGTGCCTGCAAGATTCAATTCATCCTTTTCCATACGGTATGCCTGATCTTCGCCGCCGGGAAAATACGCAGTACCACGCATCGCTTCATCACGCATCAAAAGCGGCACTGCCATCGGCACATAGCCGCGAGAAACCATCGTATCAAGGGCAAACCGCAATATCGCCCAATGCAACAATGCGCCGTCGCCTTTTAGAAAATAATTGCGAGTGCCTGCAAGTTTAACGCCTCTTTCGACATCAATAATATCAAGCAGCGTACCTAAAGCGATATGGTCCTTAGGCTCAAAATCGAAATCACGAATTTTTCCCCACTTACGAAGTTCAACATTTTCCGTATCGTCCTTGCCAAGCGGCACCTCCGGCGCGGCAGGCTGAGGAATGGTCAGCATCATCGCATCAAATTCAGGCTGAAGAAATTTAACCTTTTCGTTAATTTCACTCTCATCCTTTTTGATATCCGCAAGCTTTTCCAGCAGCGGCTTTTTATCCTGCGCACTTGCATTTGCAACAGACTTGCCAAGAAGATTTTTTTCGGTAGCATAATCCTGAAGCTGCTGCCTGAACACCGCAAGCTGTGAATCTATTTCCAACAGCCGATCGATATCAACATCGAATCTTTTTGCCTTTGCGCCGTCTTTGTACAACGTAGGGTTTTCACGAATCAACTTAATATCAATCATCTTATACCGCCGTTAATCTTTAAATTTACGAACAACAAGAACATTATTTTGTCCACCAAAGCCGAAAGATTCATTCAATACAATTTCAAGATTTTCAACTTTCCTTGGCTTATTAGGCACGTAATCCAGATCAAGTTCAGGATCAGGCTCCGAATAATTCATCGTAGGCGGCAAGGTATTATCCCGCAGAGCCATCACGCAAGTTATCAGCTCTGCACAGCCTGCCGCACCGATAAGATGCCCAAGCATACCTTTTACGCTGCTCACCGGCAGTTTCTTTGCATAATCGCCGAACACAGTTTTGATAGCCCGTGTTTCGATAGAATCATTTTCCGACGTGCTCGTGCCGTGTGCGTTAATATATTGAACCTGTTCTTTGGTAATTTTTGCATCCTTGATAGCTGCCTGTATAGCGTTGACAGCGCCGCGGGCCTCTTCGTGCATATCGGTTACGCGGAAAGCATCGTTCGTCGAGCCGAACCCGATTATCTCGCCTAGAATTTCAACGCCGCGTTTTTTTGCTGACTCAAGAGTTTCAAGTATTACGATTGCTCCACCTTCGCCGATAACAAAGCCGTCTCGTGTTGCTGAAAAAGGCCTTGATGCCGTTTGCCAATTATCATTGTTTGTCGATAATGCCGTGAGCCGATTAAAGCCGGTGATGCCAAGCGGGTGGATCATTGAATGAGCACCGCCAGCAATAATTACGTCGGCATCGCCTCGCTGAATAATTTTATATGCTTCGCCGACAGCCTGGGTACTTGCGGCACAAGCCGTCAGGCAACTTCTTGTTGGGCCTCGAACACCTGCCAAAAGAGCGATATGGCTAATCGGCATATTGGGTTCCTGCTCAAGCTCGTGCTGGGGCGAAAATTTGACAGACGCAACCTCTGTCCATTTTGCAAAATCCATCTTCGATGTTTCGCTGTCATACCCTGCGATAAGTGCTTCAAAGAAATTTTCGGTATCAATGGAGCCTTCGCCTGCACCAAGATATATTCCAAGCCTGGTTCGGTCGATGCCATCTTTAGGATTATCGGTTTCAACGTCGATTTTTGCCTGCTTGCAAGCCTGAACGGTTGCGCCGAGAACAAACTTTGTTCCGCGATTGCCGTGCTTATGAAGCTCTGTATTTTTTACAAATTTCCCAAAATCATAATTCTTAACTTCTGCGCAGAATTTGCTTGGGAATGTCGTCGCGTCAAAAATTGTTGTCTTGTTGAAGCCGTTCTTGCCTGTCATCATCCCCTGCCAGACGGTTTCCACAGCATCGCCCATCGGGGATACTATTCCAAGACCTGTTATTACAACTCTTTGAGACATTGAATTATCCATTGTAATTTTTCAGTACCACCGCAGCGGTCTGTCCGCCAAAAGTATAACCTGTGCAAAGTGCGTACCTGATTTTCTTTTCGATTTTCTTCGTATTAATCTTTAACTTACAGCCTGCTATTGGGCTATCGAAATTTTTTGCAGCGGGTATTACGGAATCCCTCATTGCACATACAGCTGCGATAACATCAAGGCTTCCACTTGCTGCGCCGGCATTACTGACCATCGATTTAATCGGCAGAACCGCAATATTTTTAACAGCTTCGCCGAGAGCGTCCTGAATACCTTTGGCCTCTGCGGCATCATCGCAAGGTATTCCTGTTCCGTGCGGTACTATCAAATCAATATCCGCCGGGGAAATTTTAGCTTCTTTAATCGCCTTTTCGATTGCGATTTTAATTGCCTGGCCACTTGGCTCAAGCTGGTGTAAAACAGGATTTAAGCTATTGCTCTGGCCTGTTCCAGCCACGACCGCAAAAATTTTAGCATGTCTATTTTTTGCTCTGTCAGCATCTTCAAGTACAATTACGCCAGCCGCTTCGCCGAAAACGGAACCGCCCGCTTTGGAATCGAAAGGCCTGCACGCTCCCTGAGGATTGTCATTAGAGGAAAACATCGCTCTATCCAGCAAAATCTGTCTCATCAACACAACAGGTGTAACTTTCGCTTCGCCGCCGCCAGCAAGAGCAAGCTGGGCCTGGCCGCGTTGAATTACCTGCGATGCCTCGATTATCGCTATATGGCTTGATACCTCACCGCAAGTTATCGTATTGCTTGGCCCCTGCATATCGTGAATGATTCCAATATGGCAAGCCAGCATATTCGGCAAATATTTTAACAGCCACAAAGGCGTCAGGGCATTCATCCCCTCGGCACCCCATTTATGCATATCAAATTTTCCGTCGGTAATACTTGTACCAACTGCGGCGGCAAGCTCATCAAGGTCCGCACTTATCAAGCCAGCACCAAAATTAATTGCTGTCATAAGGGGTTCAATGTTCGTCTCGCCTGATTCAGCATCTTTGGTCACAAGACCTGCCAATTGAACAGCCTCTCTTGCAGCTATAACCGAAAGCTCAATATCCCGGCTCATCAGCTTGGTCGCTTTTCGATGTGATTTCGGAACATAATCGCGAATCGAAAACTCAGCAACTTCCCCTGCAAGCTGGCATTTAAATTTTGACGCATCAAAAGCAGATACGGTTTTTATCCCGCATTTACCATTGCATATCCCGTCCCACATCTTTTCAGCAGTCAGCCCGAGCGGATTTACCGAACCAAAACCCGTAATTACAACTTGCGGCATATTCATCAGGCCTTTTCCTCCACGAAGCCGTGAAGCAGCGAGCGGAACATATCCGTAAATACAAAATTTTCTTTAGGAAATTCTTTGCCACCAAGATTGTTGTCGATATGGCTGTACATCAGTTTAATATCTGCTACTATGTCCTGGCCGCGTCTGATTTGTCCTGCTATGCTTGCCGCTTCATCTGCAATCGATTCCACTTCAGCGTGAAATGTTATCGTATCGCCGGGCCTGACATAATGATAAAACTGAGCCTTGTTGATTTTCGCAAGTACAACCTTTTCTTCGAAGTTGCGCATCTCGCCGACAAGTATTCCGCCAGTCTGTGCCATCGCTTCTATCATCAGGCATTCGGGCATCATCGGAAAGCCGGGAACATTATCGTGTACGTGTTCCTCCGCCAGTGAAACATTCTTAAGCGCAACAGCACTTTTGCCGCTGTTAAACTCCAGAAATTTATCTATCCATATCCAACGCATAAAGTATCTTTAAAAAATAAACCTGAAAAAACATAAAAGGCAAAGACGGATTGAGTCAGATAAACCCAATCCGTCCTGATAAACAAATCAATATTTAGGCAGCAAGCTTTGCTTCGAGAAAATTCACAATTGAGTCAACCGTGAACAAGTCCTGAATCTTATTGACATCAGGATTCGCTGCAAAAGAAGAAAAGTCGGTATGAGGCATTGACTTCGCCATCGCCTCAAGACCCTTTTGGGTCATCTTGCCGTCCTTTACATATTCAGGATTATTCATCAGCCCCTCAGTAGGGAAAAGCTCCTCACGAGGTATCTTTACGCTGAAAGATTTTTCAAGCCTGAACACTATATCAAGAAAATCGATACTCTCAGCACCGAGATCGCCCATCAGTGTTGACTTGGGCTGAACTTCGTCCTCGTCAAGGCCAAGCGCATCGACCAGAACTTCTTTTACTTCTTCAAAAATTTTCTCACGACTAATTGCCATAATTAAAATCCTCTTCTATTTTGCTACCCGTTAAAATCCCTTTAACAGCTTGAATCGCTGTTTCATACTTTCAATTATCTTAGCGTCAACTGAAGCCATTTTTATATCGCTCTGGGCAAGATTAAAATGCCTCAACTCGATTTTGGCTTCTACAACGGCAACATCTCCGCAGGTTCCAACGCCGGAAAAGCTACTGCTGTCATCATCAATATTTTTTGCGGTTACAACATACTCAATTTGCATACCAGGCGCTGCAAAACTCTTATATTTTACATTGCGGGCGGTATTTAGCAACACCATACTTTTCGCAAAGTTGAGTTTTTCACGCACCAGCCACGATGCGCATTCAATAATTCCCTCAAGCAGCAATACGCCCGGCAGAACAGGGAATGCCGGAAAATGGTCTGCCAGGTACTCTTCAGCAAGAGATACACTTTTAACAGCCCTGATTTCCTGGCCGCTGTTCAGTTCCTTTATCTTATCTATTAGTATGAATTTCATAATCCGAACATTTTATTGATATTGAGCGTTTTTTCCAGTCTTTTTTTAATAAAAATTCATATATGCGGCCATTTGACCTCCTTTTTGCTAAAATCGGCCTGCTTTGACCAAAATATTATTGTAAAAGAAATTATTGCAGACTATTATCTCTTGTATGACATCTGCTTTTAATGACAATGATAAAGATTTAATGCGGCGGTTTTCCTCAGGGGAAGAAGCTGCCTTTCAGGAGCTGATTGATAAGTACAAAAACAGCCTTTATTCCTTTTTAAGACGCTTTTTAAATCAAAACGATCTTGTTGAAGATGTATTCCAGGAAACTTTTATCCAGTTATATATATCAAAGAACAGTTTCGATTTAGAAAGACCCCTAAGGCCCTGGCTTTTTACTATCGCCGCCAACAAAGCCCGCGATGTTCTACGCCGCATTCAACGGGCAAATGAAACAAATGTCGGGCCTATGGCAGACGCTGGTGATGTCAGCATCGACGACGTATTTAACAGCATAACATCCGAAAAGACAACACCTTATGACGAAATAGAAAAGCAAGAAACCCAGCGACTTGTTCAAGGTATAATCTCGGAAATGCCGGATAATCTTCGTGAAATTTTAATTTTCGCCTACTTTGAACAATTTTCTTACAAACATATTGCCGAGATTCTCAGTATACCTATTGGAACAGTTAAAAGCAGACTTCATACTGCGGTTGTTTATTTTAGCAAGAAGTGGAAACTCTTGAATCAGAAATAGGTTGAGGGTGTTTTTGTATTATGAGTGAACTTAACGAAAGACAGAAGAACCTGATTTTGGACCTTTACTTTGCCTGCGGCAACGAAGAAGATTTGAATGATGCTCGTGCATTGGTTGCGTCAAATTCCGAAGCGGCCGTCCTTTATGATAGGCTTGAGTCACAGATGGACGTGCTGGGACATGTAAAGGAAAGCCCGGTTTTGTGTCCCGACCATCTTGCTCAGAAAACTATCGAAAAATTGAAATTCGTAGCATCCCAGACGAACAACATTCGGCTGACAGAGCTTTTGGCCGCTGAACAGAAGAAGTCTGTAATTCACGAAAGAGGCTTTTGGAAACGCGGACTCGACGTGGCGGCGGCGGCAGCAGCGGTGCTTGTTGTAGCAGGCTTGTATCTGCCGACGGTCAACAACATACGGTACAAGAGCTGGCTCACTTCGTGCCAGTCGAACATGGCCTCAATCGCGCAAGGGCTTACCAGCTATGCGGGGGATAATCAAAATCAGCTTCCATCCGTTGAAAATCCAAAAGATTCTCCTTGGTGGAAAGTCGGCTATCAAGGCGAGGAAAATCTCTCAAACACAAGACCATTATGGAAACTTGTCCAGGGCAAATACGTCCGGCCAGGTGTCTTTGTATGCCCCGGAAGATCCGCAGGCAGAGCAGTTTCGCTGGATAATCAGCGTATAGGCCATTTGAAAGATTTCCCCGAAAGAAAATATATTACATATAGCTCGGTTTTAACGGGAAATGATTCAGCTCCGGTTATCACTCAAACAAGAATTATCTTTATTTCCGATTCAAACCCAATATTTGAAGGTGTCAACGCAGACACTCGCTCCAAAGACAGCAGAGAATTCAAAGCTGTGGAACTTTGCGAGAAGTTACGGCACAAAAACAGTCTCAATCACAACAGACGCGGCCAGAATATTATGCTGACCGATGGCAATGTACAGTTCATCAAAACCAGGCAAATTCAGCTTGGAGATAACGACGATATATTCACCGTCAAAGGAAGAAATACTTATTCCGGACGCGAAAGACCCACAGGCGACAATGATGTTTTTCTTGTTCCCTGAGCAACCTTTGCAGAATTTTCAAGACAGATTAAAGCGTTTCTTTGGAGGTTTTTAAGGCCAAGACGGTGGATTGTTGTATTATTCAGGTGGTTGTCAAATTCTTTCTGATCCCAGTAAAGTATGTCGCACAAAGAAACTTCGTGAAGCGGATTTATATATTTGAATTCTTTGTTGCTTCGGACGGGGGCAATTTTATTCATGGGACAGGCCTTGATGCATTCATCGCAGCCGAAAAGTTTCTTGCCGATTGCCGCTTTGTCGGAAGATTCGATATCACCTTTTTTTTCTATCGTAAGATAACTTACGCATTTTCTTGCATCAAAAGAGCCGTCTTCACCAAAAACCCCGTTAGGACAAGCCATCGTGCATCTATCACAGCCAGCACAGGAACTCCGCATTGGTTCGTCATGCTTCAATTCAATGTTAGTGATAAGCTCGCCAAGCAGAAGCTTTAAGCCGAGTTTGGGATTCACGAGCATTCTGTTTTTGCCGATAAAACCAAGACCGGCACGAACTGCCAGACTTCGCTCGGCAAGCGGCACAGAATCCACGCAGACTTTAAATTCAATATCCGGCTTGAAATTTTCCGCGATATACTCGGTCAGCCGGAATAGCCTGATTTTTATAAAACTGTGATAATCTTCATAGCACGCAAAAGCAGCAATTTGGCCGTGAGGCTCATCCTTGTATTGCAATTTTTCGCCAGAACCCGCCGGTGTTTTATAGTTTAACGCCACACATATAACCGATTTTGCCCCGGGAAGGAGTTTCTCCGGATCGGTACGAATTTCCATATTGCGATTGAGATATCCCATTTCACCCGCGAAGCCGCCGCTGACAAAATCTTTCAGAATTTCTTTATCATTTTGGGAAATAGGCGCTGAAGATGTGATACCCACCAGATCAAAACCAAGCTCGATAGCTTTTTGTTTAACGGCACAAGTTATGTCCATGACGCAACATTATAGCAGAAATAGCTTGATTTGCCAGTAAAAAATATCTATTAAGCGGTTATTTATGAATTACTGCCCGCAATTGACATAATTTTGGCAAGGGCCTCAAGCCCCTGGCGCGCCTGCATTTTTTCGGTGTAGTCATACTGAATACCAAGAACTTCCACGACCTTGCCGTATTCATCGACGCTGATAGCCATTTCCTGGCTGCGGATGTATCGCCAATTGTCTTTTGCGTCCCTTAGACGGTATTCAACCTCCACTATTTCGTTATGCTCATCCCAACTGAAACCCTCGAGATCTTCTCTTAGCCTTTTCAGGTCATCTGGGTGCATAATCTGCGCAACGAAATTATTACCTGCCTGGGTAATTTGTTCATCGCTGTAGCCAAGAACCGTTCCGATATGCCGGTTCACATAAGCGTTTTTCCGCTCCACAAGGTTGTATATGTTCATTGTTATCGCTCCAGCATCGCAGAGTTTTTGCAGGACAATTTTGCTGTGCCTGATCGCCGAGGCAAGCTTGCTGTTTTGTTTAATCTGCATTTCAAGTTTTCCGCTCAGGCTGGTTGTGTCAATCTGCTGCTGCTGGTACGCCTCCGTCAGCAAATCAATATCTGCTGATTTTTCCGAAAGTTTTGCAGCCAGCTCATCACGCTGGGTCTGATAGTCTTTTTCGATTTGCTCGATTTTCCTGTTTTTTATATCAAGCTCTTTCTGCGATACTATCAGTTCCGCCTGTGCCTGATTCAAAAGTTTTTCAAGCCTTATGCTTTTCAATCTGTACTGCTGGCCGTCTTGACGTGAATTACTCAATTGCTCCTGAAGTTTCTTATTCACGATTGAAAGCTCATTGACCTTGCCGCCTAGCACGCGCTCTGTATCTTCCAGATTTTTTTTCAGCGTATCTGCGGTCTGCTGATATTGCGTCTTAATACTTTCGATTCGCTCAAGCAGTTCAGATATTTTCCTTGAACGCTGTTTTATCATAATCTGAAGCTGCTGCTTTTCGAGATTACTTTTGTGTTCAAGCTCCTTGAGCTGCTGGCCCGAAACCTGAAGCTGCCCGCCAAGCTGATTTTGCCTTTGTTGAGATTCGTCCTTGAATTCTTCGAATTGTTTTTCCAGCTCGATAAATCTTTTGCTAGTAAGCGAGCTTTTCTCAAGCCGCCCTTTTAAGCTTGCAAGCTCAAATGTCTGCTCTTTGATGATACTCTCAAAATCCAGGCATTGTCTTTGCAGATTATCTTTGGCAGATTGAATATCGTTTAGCTGAACATTGAGATGAATCTTTTCCTGCTCAAACTTTTCTTCCGCATTGCGATAGTTTTCAATCAGAGATTCAAATTCGCCTCTGCTGTCAGACCACTGTGTTTTATTTTGCTCAAAAATTTCTGCCTGTTCCTGCATTTGTTTCAATACAGTATTAAGCTCTAAAATATGTTTTTCCGCAAGCTGTTCAATGTGATTTTGCTTTATTTTCAATTCATTCTGAAGCTGATGTATCTGACTCATATCCATCACCGAACATAGGCAGCATGGAGTTGTGCCGGCACTGTCTTCCATCATCGCACTTTGAATAAGCACAGGCATCGCACTGCCATTGCTTGTTATCAGGTTTAATTTAATGGACACCTGGCCCTTATCTTCAAATACCTGATTGAAATATCTTCGCAAGCTGTCTCGCATCGTTGATTCTGCGTGAACAACAAAAGGGTTCCCAATAATCTCGAACCTGTCATAGCCGAGCATCTCAACGCCTGCATTATTGACTTCTCTAATAATCAAATCTTTGTAAATAGTAAAACAGCCTACCTTGAGCTGATTAAAAAGCGACACATAATTATCCTGCCACAGCCGCATCTCGTTTCTGGCAAAACACAAACTATCGTGTTCAGCAGAGAGCCTTTGCTGATTCTGCCGAAGCTCGTGGTATGCTATACGCATTTTCTGCTGCATCTTTATTATCTTCGATTTCGAAGCAGGGGTAATACCATCAACAGTTCTGACGATCTCGTAAACCACCTTTTCATTCGTCTCTGTTTTAATTGTTTTGTCCATCCCTGGTTCTCCTAAATTTAATTTACTATTCATCGCCAAGTATATATCCAGCAATTAGTTCACCAGCATTATTTTTAGCAACAAGTGCCGTTTTTTTGACCATATCAAATCTTTTCGCGGCGTTATCCATCAAGTCTTTAAGTACAGGCCATAAATCATCCGCGTTATTTTCTGCATCTTTGCTGTCGTCGACAATCACGCCGCAGCCCGCTTTTACAAGCTCCTGTGCATTTAGTTTCTGATGACAGTCCCGATGATACGGATACGGCATACATATCGCAGGCACGCCAGCAACGGCATATTCTGCAACACTTACCGCACCGGCCCTGCCGATCACTAAATCCGCACAGCCAAGCAAACTGGCCATATCGTCATAATAATCAAGAACTGTAAAACTCATCTTGGCATCGGTATAAAAATCAAGCATCGCCTGCTTGTGTGTTCTGCCGGTAATATGTACCACTTGCCAGCTATCACTATAATTGCCAAGCTTTTCCACAAGCATCGCAATTGCATTGTTGATATTTGCCGAGCCGCTTGAGGCCCCTGTTATAAGCAGCACCTTTTTCGCAGGGTCAAGACCAAGCATCCTAGTCGCCTTGGTTTTGTTAATTTGCGAAAAATCATTTCTAAGCGGACAGCCCGTCAGCACCACCTTATTTTTATTTTTGCCGAACTTGCCGATGGAATCCTCAAACTGCACAAATATTTTTCTGGCATACCGCGAAAGCATTCGGTTTGCTTTTCCAGGAACCATATCAACATTCAGCATATAAACCGGAACATTTTTTTTTCGTGCCGCCCATATCGGCCCCGCCGATACAAATCCGCCGACGCTTACCAGCACTGGATTTTTCGAATCGCTAAAATATTTACTTGCAATGTCGGTACTTTTTTTCAGGCCCAATATAAAATTCAGCAGCTTCGAAGGCTTCATCGAAAATCCCTCTGCCGGCAATGATACAAACTCAAAATTTGCAGTTGCGAGAATTTTCGCATCAATCAATCTTTCGCTGCAAAAAAATGTTATCCTGCTCTTCGGCGATTTAGCAGCAATCTTCTCAGCCACCGCAATTGCCGGGTATATATGCCCACCAGTGCCGCCGCCGGCAAAAAATATATGCTTATCGGCCATAACTAAACTCCTCAAAAGATGTGTCCTCAAATGATTGCCTTGCGATGTTGACAAGGATTCCAACCGCCGCCGCCGAAACAAGCATACTTGTTCCGCCAGCACTGACAAATGGAAGCGGTATTCCCTTTGTCGGCAAAACCACCGTAACAACGCCGATGTTGATTGCCGCCTGAATGCTTATCGCAAGAACAATCCCTGCCGCCAACAGCCTGCCGAAATTATCCCTGCATTTTAAAACAACGCAAATTCCCAATATCACAAAGCTGATATAAAGCAAAATTACCAGCGTCGTGCCGACAAATCCAAGTTCATGTCCGATTATCGCGAAAATAAAATCGGTAGTATCCTCAGGCAAATGGCCATAGTTGCTCACGCCAAATCCAAGCCCTTTCCCGCTTACTCCGCCTGTACCAAGAGCAATCAGCGATTGCTCCGCTTGGTAGCCGGTGGTGCCGGAGAAAGATTCCGGATTCAAGAACGCCTTGATTCGATTTATCCTTGTCGGCGAAGACATCACTGCTGCATAAACTGCCGCCGCCGCAAAAGGCAACGGACTCAAAAGATGCCACCATACCGCCCCGCCAATAGTCATCATTAAAAACGCAAGCAGACCAATGAATGCCGCTGTGCCAAAATCCTGGGTTACGATAAGCACAAATAATACCCCGATGACCGCACAGGCAGAGATAAACCTTTTTATGTTCATTTGGCCACGATATTTATCCAGAAAAGCTGCAAGAAAAATGATGCTAAGCCATTTTGCCAACTCCGATGGCTGAAAGTTTATCACTACCGGCCCAGCATTTATCCTTAACCATCTTCGTGCATAATTGACTTCGGTGCCTATCCCAGGTATCAAAACCAGTCCCAGTAAAATGGTTATGCCGACAAGCATCCAGAATAATGGCATTTTGTAAATTTTTTTATCGTCGAAACTTAGCTTTGAATAATCAAAAGAGCTAAATATATATAAAACCACGATTGCGATAGGCAGATAGAGTGTATTTTTGAACTGGACCGAATTCAAAAAGGTATTTATGTCAAATTGCATTTTCAGGCTCGATGAGGCACTAAACACAAAAACAGTGCCTATGGTCATCAACATAAGAACATTAAATATAATTAAGTGGGATATATTTATATTGCTAAAGCTTTTTCTCATAATCCTTTATGTCTTTTTAACATCCTGTCATTTCTTTGGCGCACATCCGGCGCGCACCGTAGTATATTAGTTCGGCAAACCGGCAGCAATAACGGTAGAAAATATATTTCGATTTCATATGATATTTATACTGATATGGGCGAAAAATCCTACACTAAGTCCGATAATACTTTTTCTGTTTTTGAAAAAGAAAATGGCAAATTGAGTGCGTTGGCATATTTGAGAGCCTTGGCTACCGTGTTACGAGGAAGTTCTGCAAAAGAAAAGATATGATATCTTTTCAAATGAATTGCCAATCCCCTTGCAGGGAATTGTCAACAAAGTCATAGGATTGTAAAATTTTAATGAGGCCATGCGGCAAAAAATAGTATATATCATCAGTCAAGTCAAGTTCCTATCCTTTGCATATGACAGGACAAAGCTGCCAATAAAGGACTCTCACTTGAAGCATGCATACTTTTTTCACCTGTTAAAATCGTTTAAAAAGCTGCTGCATCTGCATTTAGCCTTGAAGTTTTTTATAAACAATCTGAGCAAGTTCAAAATCTTCCTCATAATCAATATCAATTACCATTGACTCTGTTACAAACAGATATGGATTGACACCGATATGGTATTGAAACTTTTTCACCGCTTCCCGCTTCAATATGAAAAGACTCCAGAGAACCGTATACAATGGTGGAAGTTTCTGGGAAACTTTGTGCCAATATCCAAAAGCATAGTTCACAGGATTAGCCTTGTCATCAAGAAGGTGTCCCTTAAAACGCTTAACCGCCACCAGAGAATCATGCTGATTACGCACTTGCTCCCATTCCTTAATGGCTCGTACAAATTCATTGAACAACGGCGAGGTTACCTGAATCCAGGCAATGTCGTCATCGCCTGGAACCGGGTCTGTCAATGCTTTGATCAGGTCAGGCTGATAAACTTCGTTTCCACACAGTGCGGGATCACGCAGCATAAAATTAAAGCCATATTTATCACACAAATCCTTAACTATGCTATTCTCGGAAGAAACATAAACATTTTCCGGCTTTTCAAAAGCAAGTATCTGCTTTGCCTTTATGTCAAAAAGAGAATCGTCCTCATAAAATGGGCGGATGTTCTTATGCTTAATCCTGCTTGAACAAGTCTGCAATGGAATTACTATTTTCATACTTAGTCCTTTCTGCAATTATAATTGCATCGCTCAATGTTAATTTTGGGATAATTTTTTCTGAAAGTGTGCTTTGTTCCGATAAATTATATACATTAAAATCCAACTCATTCATCGCACGTCGGGTTTGTTCAAAACTTACCCGTATGTATGGGTCATAATCACGTAAAAAGTCCGGCTTCTTGTTGTTTTCGTTTTCGTAAAAATGAGTCATTCCTGTTCCGCCAAGATCCATACCAAGAATAAATATATTTTTATATCCCATCCAGACAGCCAATTGCACAGCCCATCCAGCAACGGTTTTAAATGAAAAAAATCCAGCCTCAGCATCACCGCTGAAACCAATTGTTCCGCTCCCTTCAGGATATTCTGGCGAAAGATATACCATCGGATTGTTCTTGCATCGCGATAAAAAAACTTTTTCGGAAAGAAGCGGCTGGTCGTATTTCTTAGCGATTGATTCCAGCAAATAGAATTTACCCTGCTCAGGCAGTTTCATGCCCTGCTCACATATACGTGAGACACCGACCGGTGAAAAAAAACAGTTCGCTCCTGATTCAATTGATTCAGCTATAAATTCAGGACACCGCTCAAAAATGCGGCGATCCACCGCCATTGCATGCGTAGGAGCAAAACCGGCTTCTGTAAATTTTTTTATGGCTCCATTTAATGAAATCGTATCATAATTTTTTATTCGACAAAGGTCTATATCGGCCAGAGATGGCCCCGTAGCGACAATAAAACAACTCCCTGAGTACTTCTGTTTCAAAGATACCACAGAAGATAACTCGCCAAGACTAGAACCTTTCCACAATATCCTATGTCCATCTTTTATTCTTTCAATGCCAAAATCATGGTGCAAAGTATCTAAATGTTTCCACTTGCTGCCAAGAAACAGCCGCCGAAATTTACGTTTTAGTTTATTCAACAGATCATTCCTTCAGATACAACCATGTATTACATCTTACACATTGTAAGTATCTTTCCACGGAGCGTCATATGTGCCAGTAGCAAGAAAATCAACCATGTCTTTAGCAATTCGTTGAGAATTAAAATTTTTATGAGCATGAGCCATTCCGCCAGCAGCTATTTTATTACGCTCTTGCTCATTTTTAAGATAATATTTTATTAACTCAACACATTCTTCATTACTATCAAAATATCTAAGATGTTTATGATCTTCGTATAGCAATTCTGTTTTAGGAACACGACTTGCCACAACAAAAGCACCGCAACTCAAATAATTGATTAAACGATTTGAATGGGACATCGGATAAGTATTGTTGATGTTTATTGAAAGTGCTATTTTTGTTTTAGATATAGCGCCATAGTAATCCATACCCCAAATCGAAGGATTAATACCATTGCCATAATGTGCCAAACCATAATCTTTAGCCAGTAATTTTAACAATAGCTCACGATTACCATCATGACAATAGTCTTTATGTGAAAATTTACCGGGAAAAAGAATTTCTGTAGCAGGCATATGACTGTCTGGATAGGGCCTTTCAATATCTGGATCACAAGGATTAGGCATAAAAGCCGCTGGAATATTACCACTTTTTTCAGCAATTGTAGCCAAAGGCTGACCAGCGCCAGTGGCCATAAAAGCATCCATAAGTTTATTAGTAGATACATAGTCATCGGCCATGTCTTCCAACTGATCATAATAAAAACCTGCAAAAAAAGTGTTCGGCAAAATATCCTTGAATTTAGCAATGGAAGATTGGCTGATTAATCTATAGCCCGGCATTAAAATAAAGTCCGGCTGATACGACTTTAAGATTTCACAGCAAAGACAATCCGTTTTATTCTGGAAATATTTTTTATTCCACTTTTTGCCAGGCATATAAGAAAGAGCGTTCATCTGCATCAGATAGCTGAACACCTGAACATCATGCCCATTGCGGATAAACCCTTTGGCTAGCTTTCGAGAAACAACCTGTAGGCCTCGGGTACTGTTTTCTCTCAAATTGGCTAGAATAGCGATACGATATTTATCTTTTTTTGGAAGTAATTTTACCAAGATTGAATCTTTCATAACTCAAATAATATTTAAAATTTGCTCTGCCATTATCATTAACATCTTATTATCGTGATAATTTTGCACTAATCGCTGGCAGTCTCTCTGTATTGCCCTCTCCAAAGTCAGCCTAGACTTATGTAGTTTCATCGCGTCCAGATCAACAATATAAAGTTCGCCATCGGCACAAAGAAAATTGGTATTTTTCAAATCGCCGTGGGTGATTTTACGGGTGTGTAGTTTTTTTAATGTTGATACAAAACAATTCGTAATTTCTCTTTGCTTTGCCTGGTTACCTTCGGCCTCACTCAAACTCTGCCGTACATCCGGTGCGTTTACAAATTCTGTTACAATATATCCAACAGTACGAAACGGGCCGTACCGCTTTTCGATCATCGCAATAGGTTCTGGCGTTTTAAAATTATTAAAGATGAGCAGATGGCCCAGCAACCAGTTGCGTTGAGCTCTGGATGGAGGAAGTTGGCGGCGAATAAGCTTGATAAAATTTTTAATATTGAAACGCTTAACGACATATTTACAGCCTTCTATTTCAACAACACCAACAGTAGAGGAATTGCCATCCTTGAGCAAGATAGATTTCTCCATGAAGGTGTCGGGATTATTGAGGAAGTCAATAAATTGATTCTTGTAATAATTTCGTTTGCAAAGTATCAACTGTCGGTAATTGCTTTTACGCACGATAGTGGTGCAATTTTTGAAATATTTTTTAGAAACTTTTTTCCATATTTTCTGACGTTTTGCTTTTGCACGAGCTATAATTTCCTGCTGATCGATGGCGATATCCGGATTGGCATTATGATAAGACTCAAGGGCATCAAGTAAAATCGGATAATAGTCCTGATCAAATTGGCTAAAAAATAAAGCGAGATTACCAAGGGCAGCATCGGTCGATAGCGGCAACTTCGTATTTTTTAAATTCGCAGCATCAATAGCGTAAAGAACATTGTCTTTCAAAAGAAAATTATCGAGATGCAAATCATTTTGAGCTAATCCCGCTTTATGGAACTTTGCAAGCAGAGTGAAGAATTGTTTTAAGACTTCAGTGCTATCATTTGTTTCGGCAGGAAGTTTTAGCAAACTACATGGACTCTTGGCATTGGAAAGGTATTCTGTAACCAGAACCGTTATTGAATTTGCAATGGTTAATTCGGCTATTATTTGGGGCGTTGGAATGCCAGCAGCATTAAAAGCTTTCAGGCCTTGCACTTCTCTTTCGATATGACGGCCAGAATGAACAGTATCAAGAAAAAACTTGGCAATAACATCTGCGCCCCGCAGTACGCCTTTGCAGACGATTCGCTTGCCGGGGATGATACGAAGAATCTTCGTGCAAATAAGTGGTTGAGCGTCGGTATCTGTGCTAATACCAAATGGAACCTGTCCGCCATAAGATAGTTTTTTTAAGCTGTCAGGATCAAGCGTAATCATTAGCCATTGGTTCCTGTTGTCAATACCGGTGATTTGCCAAAATCCTTGCGGTAGGTTTTTATTGCACGTTTCCGTACAGCTTCCCAGAAATGTTTATCTCTGGTGAAAGTTTTGCGTAAAGACTCGCCCGTGTAAACACGGATAAAATAATATATATCATTTCGGGTGATATCAATATCCAGTACGGAAAAATACAGGCCGCCAATATCTTTTACTCGCCAGCGGAAAGGCAATTTGGGACGTATCTGCGCACGGTGCAGGTCAATCAGAAAAAGTTTCGGTTTGCAATTTTCATATTCGGCAGCACCACCGGCTATGTCAAGCAGAAAATGGCAGATGTAAAAATCGCGATGGTTAATGCCATTATCATGCAATTTTTTCGCAATAGATGCAACCTGCTCAATTATAGCGCGTTTGAATTTTAATGATGGCGGGTTGACTGACCAATCGCGGCAGATGTTTTCTAGGCTTTGCACGTTTGTCAGTTCTTTGGTAACAAGAAACGATCTTTGGCTTGGAAGAGATTTGCCATCCTGCCCAAAAGCGACAACGCTCATGGTGTCGATGCCAAGAGATTCGAGTTTGTCAAGTGCAGATCGTTCATGGCTTGCGCCAATGTGAGGCTTGCGTATATGTAAAAGTTCATCGATAACCGCAGATAAGCCGCAGCCGAAATGTTTTTTGATATAGAAGCCTTGGCCTTCAATTTCGAAGCGGCCTGTCTTACGATTTTTGAAATCTCGAACGACATTGATGTCTATCTTCAGAAAATCATTTATGCTTTTGAATTCTGCAAACAGGTTTTTATATTCTGGTTTTATGTAAATCATTTTGCGATACTTTTTTTTGCGGCACGGTCGAGGATAATCTTGACAGCTTTGTCGGTCATGGAGTAAATATCAGAGGTCTCTGTATAACTGAAACCGTTCTGGCCATACTGTTGACGAGCGTCTTTGTTATTCAGGAAATCTTTAAGAATGTTATTTAGCTGACCCTGAACGAATGGATCCGGACAGATCAAGCCGCCCTTAGCTTCTCTGACATACCGAGCATAGCCACAATGCTCCGTAACGATAACCGGCAAAGAGCAAACCATTGATTCCAAAAGTGTATGGCCGGCTGTTTCGGTGCGTGCCGGGTGCAACAAAAGATCGCTTGCATAGTAAAAGGCGCCAATGTCTTCGCGGCCTCCAGCGAATATTATATTTTTGCCAATGCCAGCTTTACTCGCGATGGCCTGGAATTTATTTTCATCACCTTGGCCGATAACAATATAGCGGCAACGGCTTTTCATGTTTTCGGGTAAGGATGCAATTGCTTCAATCGCACGGTCGATGCCCTTGGTCATAAAACTTGAGCCAATCGTCAGGAGCAAAAAACCATCATCATTGATGCCATATTGCTTGCGGAATTCTTTTCGCTGTTGTGCGGTCATAGAATATTTAATCAGTCGCTCGCGATCAATGCCTGGCGGCAATAGATGGATGCGGTTGGGTGCGATTTTGTATGTCCGGCTAATGGTTTCCAGTTCGGTTGGCGAAATAACCATAACATCCGTATCGCTGTCAGGGCCAAAAACCGCCTGCTCTAATTGCAGATAAGTATGATAGCGAGGCAGGAAACTTAGCCAGGCACGGCCATTACTTTTGAGCTTTGCCCTTAAACAAGGATCACCGCCAAAATAAACATCCAGCCCTCCCATCCGATTGAACCCTACAATACAGTCAAATTCGCTTTTCTGCTTCAAAGAATAAACTAATTTTTCGATTTTTTTTATAGTCTTGTGATTGGATGACGCTTTGAGGTTGACAATTTCAACTCTGAATAACCGCTCTTCAGGACCATCCCACATGTTTGTAAAAACCGTTACATCATGCCCAGCCTCGGCACAGGCCTGAGCAAACTTTCGCATATCACGTTGCAGGCCCCCAAACTTAAAGTATCGTTCAATAACAAATGCTAACTTGTATTTGGGCATTTCCCAAAGTTCCTTATTAAATCCGGCTAAACTCCGTCCCTGTTGGCTACAATAAAGCCTATC
>CAMDDF010000020.1 GCA_945890885.1 Candidatus Kuenenia stuttgartensis
AAGGACACCGATAAACATCTTCAGGCGATGGAGCAGATTTTCAAGCTTCTGCAAAACGATAAAAGCAGAAAATTTCTGAGGCAGTCAACAACTGTTGACCAGATCAAGGATGTGATTACGGACTTCGAGGAAGGAAGAATTTAATTGTCTGACCAGACTATTGAAATCGAAGTTCAGATACGCAATGCCGATGGGCTGCATATGAGGCCTGCGATGCAGTTTGTCGATATCGCAAGCAAATTCAACTGCGATATAACCGTTAGTAATGATGAGACATCCGTTGACGGCAAGAGCATAATGCAGATGACAATGCTTGCCGCCACGCAGGGTACAAAGTTAAAAGTAAAAGCTGTAGGCAAGGATGCCCAGCAAGCTGTTGATGAGTTGCGGGACCTGGTGGAAAACAGACTTTTCGAGCAGAGCAAGGCAACATAGGACACGAGGTTTAAAATGGAAATCAAAAAAGGTATCGCCGTTTCTCCTGGAATAGCAATTGCCAGACCGCTGGTAATTGACTCAGAGGAGTACCGCATACCTCGGCGTTCCATAATGCCTTCGGAAAAGCCCTCTGAAGTCCGCAGAGTGCGTCAGGCATTTAAATCTGCGACAGATGAACTGACGGGGCTTGAGCAGGCTCAGCATATTGAAGAGGGGCAGATAAAGGATATTTTTGCGGTACACCTTCGTTTTTTGAGGGATCGAAGTCTGCGGAAAAAAATTACTGATATGATATCATCTGAGCTGTTGACGGCGGAATATGCTGTTTCAACTGTTCTGCGTGATATAGCTGACCATTTCACCAAAGTGATTGACACATATATCAGCGAAAGAGCTGCTGATATTTACGACATAGAGAAAAGGCTTTTGAAACATCTTCTCGGCAAAAAACGTGAGGATGTCGAACATCTCAACAAAGAAGTTGTTATAGTCGCACATGAACTTAGCCCTACACAGACCGCGGGCTTTGATAAGGAATTCATAAAAGGTTTCGCCACGGAGGCTGGCGGCAGAACCAGCCACACAGCCATTGTTGCGCGTTCGCTTGGTATCCCGGCGGTTGTGGCGATTGAAGATTTAACATCTTCGATTCGTCCAGGACAGACGGTTATCATTGATGGCAACAAAGGCGTTGTCGTAATAGAGCCTGACGAGGCAACGATAAAACAATACGAGCAGCTAAAGCGAGATTTTATTATTCTTGAGCACAAGCTCGACGGGATAAGAAAGCTTGATGCTGTTACCAGAGACGGGGTTCATATTGACCTTTTTGGCAATATTGAATTTCCCGACGAAGCAAAACTCATTCTTGAAAAGGGCGGCAAAGGCATAGGCCTTTATCGAACCGAATTTCTGTATCTTTACAGCGGCACAGAGCCTACCGAAGACGATCACTATCAGGCTTATGTTGAAGTCATAAAAACGATGAAGGGTCTGCCTGTCGTAATAAGGACGCTTGACCTTGGTGCTGATAAATATACGCAAAGCAAACGGTTCGTCAAAGAAACTAATCCTTATCTTGGCTTGCGTTCGATTCGTTTTTGCCTCCAGAATATTATGATGTTCAAGACTCAGCTTCGGGCAATACTGCGTGCTTCGGTGCTTGGCGATGTCCGTATTATGTTCCCGCTGATCACGAATCTTCAGGAACTTCGACAGGCCAAAATGATTCTGAGGGACGTAATGGAAGACCTTGCAGAAGACGGCATAAAATATAATCCTAATATGCCAATCGGGATCATGATTGAAACGCCGTCAGCGGCGCTTACTTCGGCAATTCTTGCACGCGATTCGGACTTTTTCAGTATCGGCACAAACGATCTTGTACAGTACACCCTTGCTGTTGACAGGGGAAACGAGCTTGTATCAACAATGTATTCAGCAGGCGACCCGGCTGTGCTTATGCTGCTGAAAAATGTTATCCTCGATGCGCATAAGGCCAAGATCAGTTTAAGCGTTTGCGGCGAAATGGCTTCAGAGCCTGAGTTTGTTATGCTGCTTATCGGCATGGGTGTCAGGAATATGTCTATCGCTCCGTCGATGATACCGGAAATCAAGCAGGTTATAAGAAGCGTTACAGTAGAATCATGCAACAGTATCGCCAGAAAGGTTTTGACGATGGATTCAAGACGACAGGTTACAAACTATTTGCGCGATGCCGCTATTAATGTTCTTCCGGAAGTATTTTAATTTCAGGGGTTAGCAATTGTCAGTAAACACGTTAAAAATCGGCTTTGAAATTACACATCAGCTCAGATATTTATCGCACAGACAGATCGTTAAGTTTTTTCAACGAGCTTTCATACGTGCAGGAATTGATATATGTTTTAGCGAAGGATTCAATCCACGCCCGAAAATGTCTCTTCCTCTGCCAAGGTCGGTAGGAATAATAACTAAAGACGATTTGCTCACTATTCAGGTTCCCTCTGCCTCGGCAAAAACAGCAGAGGATTATTTTGCGATGTTAGCATTACAGATGCCCTTGGGATGCAGTCTTACCGATGCGCAACTCTTTAATGAAAGGGTTTCATTTGCGCCGACAAAAGCCGAATATTCATTTAAAATGAATGCTGACTCGGTAGAAAAAGTGCATACTGCCGTTGGAAATTTTTTAGGCGTAAAATCGTCAGGCCAACCGATTTTCATTGAGCGTAAATCCGATGAAGGCAAGGTCAGAAAACTAGATGCGGCATTTTTGATTGATGATATAAAAATACAAGACCAGGCTGTGATTGTTACATCTCTCATAAGCAATGAAGCGGCCCTTCGAATTGAAGAACTATTAAATTTACTGAATATAGACCACTGCGATTTGGCGGCTCCCGTTGAGCGGGCCAATGTTCAGTGGAATAAAAAATAAAAGGGTCTTTCAAGGCCACACAGCAGCGAAAGGATATTTTTATATGTCCAGAGAAATGATTATCAATGTTGCGCAGGGCGAGGAATGCAGAATTGCCTTGCTGGAAAATGAAGTGCTTCAGGAACTCTATATCGAGCGAAAATCCAGGCAGCGGCTTGCCGGCAACATCTACAAAGGAAAGGTTGTCAATATCGAGCCAGGCATACAGGCTGCGTTTGTTGATTTTGGCATCGGCAAAAACGGATTTCTGCACATCAGTGACCTGCACCCGAAATATTTTTCTAAAGCAGAGGATGAATCACATGAAAAAATCGGAAAAAGACAGGCTTTAAAGCAGCGGCCGCCGATTCAGGATTGTCTCAAAAGGGGACAGGACCTGATTGTTCAGGTTACCAAAGAGGGAATAAGAAGCAAAGGCCCAACGCTAAGCACATATCTGTCTTTTCCCGGCAAATATATTGTTATGATGCCCTGGATGGAACGATTCGGCGTATCACATAAGCTGGAAAATGAAGAAGAAAGACAACGTCTCCGCGAAATACTCGAAGAGACCAAACTTCCCGATAACGCTGGCTTTATAATACGTACCGCTGCTGAGGGAGCATCGAAAAAAAATATCAAAAACGACCTTGCGTATTTAATACGTCTGTGGGGTGCGATAGAAAAACGGATAGAAATCGCTCCAAGCCCGTCGGAGATATTTCAGGAATCCGACCTGGTAATAAGGACGCTGCGTGATGTTTTTACATCCCAGATTGACAAAATTATCTGCGACAGCAAAGAAGTAACGGAACAGATTAAAGATTTTCTTGGAATCGCTATGCCTCGACAGGCTAATAGAGCGATTTATTACGATGGCAAAGTACCGTTATTTTTTAAATATAACATTGAAAAGGAAATAGCCAAAATCCATTCAAGCAGAGTGGAACTGCCAAGCGGCGGTTCAGTTGTAATTGAACAGACAGAGGCCCTGGTAGCGATAGATGTAAACAGCGGAAAATATAGAAAGCAGATAGATGCGGAAAAAACCGCCCTTAAGATAAACGTAGAAGCTGCAAAAGAAATAATTCGTCAGCTTAAATTGCGTGACCTTGGCGGGCTTATAATCTGCGATTTTATAGACATGCGAAGCGAAAAAAACCGCAAGGAAGTGGAAAAAGTATTCCGCGATGCAGCCAAGGAAGACCGTGCAAGGTCCAAAATTTTAAGAATGAGTTCTTTCGGCATTTTAGAGATGACCAGGCAGAGAATGAGGCCTTCGCTGGAACTTAGCGTCAATCTTGAGTGTCCCTACTGCAACGGAACAGGAATGATAAGAACTCAGCAGTCCCTTGCGATAGACATTATGCGAAAAATATCAGCCTCTGCATCCAAGCCTAATGTTAAACGTATAGACGTGGCTGTCAGCCCTGCTATGGCCAGTTATCTGCTTAATGATAAACGTCAGCAGATTCTTGAAATGGAAACAAGTATGGAAAAAAAGATTGTCATACATTCAAATATTGATATGTACGGCGATGCACATAACATCGTTTGTTATGATACACTTGAAGTTGTAGTGAAACAATAGATTTGCAAAGGTAAAAAGCTGTGAAATATGATATGGATTACGCAAAGCAGGTGATTGAAAAAGAAGCCGAGGCCGTTTCGATGATGGTTGACGTTGTCAACGATTCGTTCAAATCTGCGGTAGAGGCATTTTGCACCTGCAAAGGCAATGTTATCGTTACTGGAATGGGCAAAGCCGGAATTGTTGGCCAAAAGATAAGTTCAACTATGGCTTCAACAGGAACGCCGAGTCATTTTCTCCACCCGGCTGAAGCTGTTCATGGAGACCTCGGACGCGTTCGCAAAGAAGATATAGTTTTTGTTCTCAGCTACGGCGGCGAAACAGACGAAATCGTCAGGCTGATAAATCTGCTCAAGCAGCAGGAAATCAAAATGGTCGCTTTGACCGGCAACGGCGGTTCCAGACTGAGTAAATACGCTGATATTGTTTTATGTATGCCGAAAATCGAAGAAGCCTGCCCGCTCGGCGTAGCTCCGACGGTATCTACTACCTGTATGCTTGCTATTGGTGATGCTTTGTCGCTGGCGGTTATGAAGGCAAGAAACTTTACTGTTGAAGATTATGCAAGGTTCCATCCAGGCGGCTCACTGGGTGCCAGGCTGATGACGGTGGGGCAGTCGATGATGTTCAAGGCAGGTCAGCCTATGCCGATAGCTAACATAAATGATACAATAAAACAGATGCTCGAAAAAACATCGAAGCTTCAGCGGCATGGAGCGGTTATGGTTGTTAATGACGCTGGCGAACTTGTCGGAATTATTACCGATGCCGATTTACGAAGGCATCTGACAAAAGCTCAGACCGATGGTTTCAGCACTAAAATTTCTGAGGTTATGACCGCCAACCCCAAGCATATTTGCTCAACCGCCTTAGCGGCTGAAGCTATGGCGATTTTTCACAAATACAGAATTGACGAATTGCCTGTTGTAGATGCTGGTAATAAACCTATCGGTATGATTGACGTGCAGGATATAGTTACAATTAAGATAGTAAATTAAAAAACAATGACAAATAAAAAAATAAATCTCGAAAATATCAAACTTCTTATAATGGATGTCGATGGCGTTCATACAGATGGCGGCATAATGATAAATGATGACGGCATAGAATCCAAACGTTTCGACGTTCAGGACGGGCATGGCATAAAAATGCTCCATTGTGCTGGCTATAAAACAGCGATAATTAGCGGCAGAGAAACAAAGAGTACGATAGTCCGCGCCAATCAACTCGGTATTGAATATGTTTATCAGAACTGTGCGCAAAAGCTGCCTGTTTTTGAGAAACTGCTGGCTGAGACGGGTTTTAATGCCGACGAAGCCGCATATATCGGCGATGACGTTATCGATATTCCCCTGATTAAACGTGCAGGATTCGGTGTTGCTGTCGCAAATGCGGTGGATGAATTGAAACAGCACGCTGATTTCGTGACCAAGAAATCTGGCGGCCAAGGTGCCGTTCGTGAGGTTGTCGAATATCTGCTCAAGGCGACAGGCAAATGGGAAAAACAGATGGAACGCTATCTGATATAGGAAGGTAATGATGAACAATTTGCGAAAAATAATTATAGCGTGCATCGCGTTTCTCGTTGTGCTGCTTGTGTATCTGGCGATTACAACATTCACTGGCACATCCGATATGGATTCTCGAATGAACAACAAATCCAAACCAAGCTATGATGCCAATGAACTGGATTCCATTAAACCCGTCGGCAGCATAGGTGTTCTGGCACCTGGACAGATTACTCAGGCACGATATACCGTTCGCAACCCTGACACAAAACAGCTGGAAAGGGTCTTCGGCTTTTCAAAACTCCTGCGGCAGTCCGGCGATGACTGGGATATCGAGCAACCCTATCTGAAAATGTTTGAAAAAACATTTACCTGCGATTTAACATCAGACAGCGGTACCGTTGCTATCGAAATGGTCGGCAGTCAGCCTATGCCTAAAGATGCCCAACTCAAAGGCAATGTTATCATACATATTGTGCCGGAACAGGATTCCAAAGCAAGTCAGACATTTATCTATCTCGATGATGTAATTTTCAATAGTACTAATTCGCAATTTTCAACCGATGGCCCTGTACGGCTGATTTCCGAAGATGCTGAAATGGTCGGAACGGGTATGCAGCTTATTTATAACAGCATGCAGGGAAGAATCGAATTCCTGCGAATCGTTGATCTTGATTTTATTCACATCAAACCATCTGATAAATCTAAACACGCCAAAGTTGAAAAGGCTCAGCCAAAAATCGCACAGGACGGTAATGGAGTTGATTCCGCTGCATCGGCTCCATCTCCGTCAGCCGGTAAGCCGAAGGAGCAAAACAATGCTTCAAATCCCGTATATCGCTGCATTCTTAGCGATAATGTAGTTATAAAATACGGCAAACAACACGTCTATGCTGATGAAGTTACACTGAGTAATATTAATTTTCAAAACTTAAGATCAAAACCTGCGGCTACCGTCGATTCAGATTCAAATGCTATAAATAACCAAGAGCAGCAGGATACAGCAGCAGCCTCTTCAGCTACAACAGGCTCGACGCAGCCGATAGCTGTCAGCAGCGATAGCAATGAAAATGCTTCCGAAGTTTTTATCACCTGTGACGGCGGTATAACGCTTCGTCCGATGGAATATTACAATGCCTCATCGGTTCCATCACAAAGCAGGACAATCGAATTCAAGGGTCAGCCGGTAAATATTAAACAGCAGCAGAGTTCAAATGACAACCGTACCCTTGCCACCTGCGGATTTTTGAAGTATGACCTTGACCTGCACATTCTTGATATGACATCATACATGGACGAAAAGTACGTTTCACTTAATTTTGAAGATGCAAATGCAAGCCTGAAAACTCTCGGCTCAATTCACTGGCAAAGGCTCAACAGCACCGCCGTTGTTAATGGCCCCGGCAAATTGTTCGTAAATTCTTCCGGTGCCAACGGCAAAACACCACAAGCTGAGCTGGACTTTATCGGAATTATGAAACTTTATTTCGACAGGGCGGTACAAGGCACATCTTCTGCAATAAACACTAATGTTAAATTTATTGATTTTATTGATGGCATAACCGCAAACATTATGGGGGCAAAATCAGCAAAAATGAATGCGGACTCTGCACGAATTATCTTCGGCGATGATAATAAAATCGAAATGGCAGACCTTAACGGTAACGTAAATGTCAATGCTGACGATAGCAGTCTGGCTGCATCACAGGCTACTATTTATTTTACAAAAAATCCGAATGACAAAAAACAGCAGATAGACTTTATTGATTTGCTTGACGGCCTAACGGCAAAAACCACAGGCGAAAACGCTTCGGATGTGCGGGCAGATTTCGGTAGACTTCAATTTAATCAAAGCACAGATTTAGTCAAAGCAGAACTAAAAGGCAATGTTGTTCTTACTTCAACCGAGAACAGACTCTATGCACAGAAAGCCGAAATCCTCTTTGATAAAGACCCAAATGGCAATACTTATCCAACTTCCGCAAAAACCGCTGGAACTGCAAATATCATTTCTAAAAACAGCACTGGTGATGAATCGACTTTCTGGGCAAAGCAAATTGATTACGATTTGACAACCGGCAAAGCCATTGCAAAAGGGCCCGTAAAATTCGAGTTCTACGCCTCGCCTATTGGCGATTCAAACAATATTTCATCGGCAGTACCTGTTGTTATAACTGCACGCGATGCCGCAGAGTTTGATTCTGCAAAAAATCAAATCGTCTTAAAAGGCAGCGTTGCAGGGAAAATGGTTGAGAACAAAGCAGGCTATACCGAGATAAGCGACTTCACCGGTGATGAGCTTATAGTCGACCTGATAACCAAGGATAAAAGCGCCGCCACTATCGGACACATCACGCTGAAAAGTTTTGGCCGTGATTCCAATCTTACAACTCAGCGTCTTGCTGACACGCAAAGGCTTCTTGCGGTTTTGCTTACCTGTCAGCAGATGGATTATGACGCTATTAACGGAACAATCACTGCCGCTGGCTCGCCGAACAGCCAGATTCAAATTGATAATTCGCACGCGCAAACGCAGGAATCCGCAAAGCAAAAGAAAGTAACCTTGCAACGACCAAGCTACGCACTAATAAAACAGTTTGATACACTTAAATGGCATCTTAACGACAATCGTGTCGAAGCTGACGGCGACAGGTACAGATTATACGCCAGCTATATGCCCGTTAAAGCTGACCCTGTCACAGGCGAAATGGTTTCAGCCGCTGAGCCTACACGTTTCAATGCAGGCCGGGTCGAAGCAAGTTTCACGCCGTTGCCGAATGGCAAAACAGAAATTTCATCCGTTAGCGCAAGCAATGGTATCAGCTATGAGGATCAAAAGTATCAGTTTGAAGGCGGCAGGCTTTTTTACGAAACAGGCACTTCGTTTGTGCGGATTAACGGATCAAAAGGTTTCAACTGTATGCTCAACGGTGCCGCGGTTGACAGCATTGAGTACAACCTCGAAACCGGAAAAGCTACAACCGAACTTGGCCATACGCCAGGGATGATTTACTAATCTTATTTGCCAGTGCTCTAATTACTGATCATCTTTATAATTGCTGAGGCGATTTCTTTGTAATTGGGGATTTCATTGTTAACGGGTTTGATAAGTATCGAGCCTGCAAGCATTGAAAGGATTATCTGAATCTGCATTTCGAGAGAAAATGTTTTCGATATAAGATTTTGCTCACGGCATTTTATTAGCAATTCTCTGTAAAAATTTGTGTACCAATGCCAGAAATTGCTCAAAATTTCCTTGATCGGCAGATGCGATTCGAGAGGCTCGCTGCTGAGTTTCAACATTAGATTACAGTTTACCCATTGCCCAGCAGAGTTGAGATAAAGAATTTTACTGATGAATGAATCAAGCTGTTCAATCGGCGACAGCGATTCATCCAATTGCCTTGCCAGTTCATTGAAATCTTCTATAACCTGCTCAAGGACAGCCTCGCATAGCGATTCTTTGTTTTTAAAATGGTGATAAAAAGCCCCTTTTGTTATTCCGGCAGTAGTCAGAATATCTTCGATAGTGGTATTTTCAAAGCCGTGCGTGCTTAAAAGCAGTCTGGTCGACTGGAGAATCTTATCTTTGGTTGGTGAGTTCTTTTTTGTCATCTTATTCAAATATTTTCTTCAGAATTTCTGCTTTGTTGTTGAGTATCCATAAACACTTGCGAAGAATCATTCCTAAGAAATCATCGCCAGACAAATTCCCGAAAAAACCTGTTGCCGCCACAGGAAGCACCGCCTCGGCAATCATTGTTTCTATCATCAGGTCAGGCAGCGAATTGAGCATGTCATCGTTGAGAAAGGCTTCCGAGCGATAGCCGTTAAGAAAGATTTTGAGCTTTTCCATATTCAGGTAATCGGGCCAGTCCGCCGGGTTTGGTCTTCCGCCGACAATCGAAAAATGAAGCATACCATTTGCAAGGTCGCACATCGTAGGTGCAACTTTTATTGAGTCAAAATCAAGTACCGCTACAACTTGGGAATTCTCAAAAAGCATATTGCCTGGGTGCCAGTCTCCATGAATTATCTGTTCAGGCCAGGCATCATAACTCAACTGATTTACATTTGTGCTGGCTTGATTGTAAGTGGTTGTCAGTTGTTCCGCAAGGGATGATAGGTGCACTCCATTGCCTGGCATGGCTTTTTTGGATACCAGTTTTAAATGGCCTCTGACAGCGGTTGAATCGTGATAAGTTTCTTTGAGCGGATTGAATTGTGTTGGAAAGTCGTTGATGCATTTGTGGAAATCCACCAGACTTTTGCCCGCATTGTAGGCTGATTCATTTGAGTTATCATATCTTTTGCCGGGGATATATTCAAAGAGTTCATAGATGTGATTGTTGAGATTAAGCACAGTATTTTTTTCTTTTTCGGTCGGTACAAGCGATGCAACCGGAAAGCCTCCTTTGTTTAGATGGCTCAGGATGCCGTGTGCAAATACAACGCGATAAATATCATCCTTGCCGTGAGGCCTGCGTTTCAGCAGGAATTTGCCTTTTTCAGAGACGATAATGCGTTTTGGTGCGCGACTGTTTCCCCCAAGCAGGGCTGTTGCCGAGTAGATGGTGCCCAGCTGATAGTGGCTTAATACTAAAGCCAGCTCATCGGAAGTAAAATTTGCGCCTCCTCTTGTCATCTGGATTGCCGGAGTTGACCGTTATTTTTTGGCCAATATCATAAAAAATATTATAAGTATCAAAATCGCGATAGCCGACCCCATAGCTACAAGGGCAAGTCTATACTTGACGAGTTCCTGCCGGTCAAAATAGAGTTCGCTTTCTTCTTTTTCGATTGCATCGCCATGACTGAGAGCATTAAGGTCCTGAACATTAAATCTTTGGCGTGCCCGCAACGGGGGTTCGCCTCTGCGTATCGCTTCAAGGTCCTCAATAAGTTCCTCAGCGGTGTTGTACCGATCCTGTTTCTTCTTGGCCATAGCAACTTCAACCACTTCGGAAATGCCTGCTGAAAGGGTCGTGTTGATGTGGTCCGGCGGAATAAGCGGCTCTTTCAGATGTTTACGCATTACATCCGATGGATTGTCCGCCTGAAAAGGCACTCTACCGGTTATCATGTGGTAAAGGGTACACCCAAGTGAATATATATCCGCCCGCGCATCAATCTCAAGTTCTCCGCGAATCTGCTCCGGAGCGATATAGTAGGGCGTTCCAAATGCTTTGCCTGCTTCGCTTTCGGCAGCTTTAATATCCGACGTTTCACGAGCAAGACCCATATCGGCAAGCTTTATCACGCCAGCTTTGTTTATCATTATGTTTTTTGGTTTTACGTCGCGGTGTATCAAGCCTTTGTGATGTGCATGAGCCAAAGCGTGTGCAACCTGAAGAATTATCTCGATTGCCACATCTTCGGAAAATACTTTCCCTGCGGCCAAATCGTCATAGATTGTTTTCCCCTCGACATATTCCATTACGAAATAGTGGTATCCGCCAGCTTCGCCTACGTCGATTGCCTGAACGATATTATTATGGTTGAGCTTTGCAGCGGCTCGGCCTTCTTTATAGAATCGGTTGACGTAATCCGGATTTTCGCTGAATCGTTTTGGAAGCACTTTTACAGCAACTGTCCTGTCAAGGCTGATCTGACGGGCTTTATATACAACCGCCATAGCGCCGGCACCGAGTTTTCCGAGAATTTTGTAGCCTGGTATCTGGTGTGATGTTGAATGGGCCTCGGTGATGCTGTTTTTAACTCGCTCTATCTGGCTTTTGGTGACGAAGCCGTATTCAAGCAGGATCTGTTCTAGAGTGGTAGGGTTTTCTTTGAGTCGCTTTTTATACTCCTGCCGGCACTTTTTAAGCTCATCCTCGGTGCAGAAAGACTGATCAAGCACCATTCGGGCAAAAAGCGTATCATTACTTGTTTCATTCATTCCCGGCTATACTCCCAATCCCGCCTTTATGTTCGTTCTTAAAATAACACTGTATAGGACCAATTATCCTCTTATATCGGCCAAAGTCAAAGAAAAATTGACGTAAATCTGTACATAGATGACATTTTGACGCATAAAAATCCAGTGGCTGAAAGCCCAGTTCAATGGCTTCGTTTAGCACGGCGGCAGGGCCATTCTGAAAAAGCGACGAAAAGAATTCCGCATTGGTCCAGTCCAGCCCTTTCCAGATTTCATCCAGGCCTGCTGCATTGACATTTCCTACGATCATTCCGCTGCAAACCCCGCTGAAAACATTCCCGAATGGGTCGATATGTACCCCTTTGGCATCACGAAAGGTACTTGTGCAATTTTTTTGAGCGATTGATTCGAGGGTTTTATCGGCAAAATATTTACCCAAAACCGGCCCAGCTTTTGAGGTGAACCGGAACGGATATTTTTTATAATTTTCGCGGTATATCGCGATTTTTTGTATCGCCGACATTGTTTTTATGGGAACTGGATTGTCGAGATACTCCTGCCATCGCACAATTACACGTTCTTTGCCGATGATTTTGCCAGCGGTATCGACGAGCCTGTGTACGTTCTCGACATCGACATATTCCAGATGGAATGGGTCGCAACTGATTTTCAGGGTATCCATGCCGAGGCTGTCGAGTATTTTGATTCTTTCGCGGATTGTTTCCTCATTGACAGCCCAGCTTGCGTTGGTTTCTATCTGGTCAATCCTGCCGAGATTTTCATGCCTGGCCTGTTTTAGTAATTCGACAAGATGGTCAAAGTAAAGGAATGGTTCGCCGCCGGTGATGTGAACTTTGGCTTCATCATCCCCAGCGAGTCTTTTCAGGCCTTTCCACGCATTTATCGCGGTGGCTATCGGCATTAGCCCCTCTTGGAACGGGTTGCAATTGTAATAACAGAAATCGCACGATGCGGAGCATTTATACGTCAGCATCAAGCCCGCCGAACGCCATAGTTTAAATTTCGGCTGATCTTTTAAAATATTTTTATTATAGAGATTTTCGTAGAGATCTGCCATTTAGCGTACATTAAACAATGTTTTGATTAAGCTCAAAAAAAAATATAAAATTTTTTCAGAAAAATTACAATGATTTTTAGAAAGTATAATTGTTATTATGGGACTTGGAGCCGTTGCATATTTTATTTTTTTATCAGGATCACAATATACAGTGTTTTTCGGGTTTTTGCCACTGTTATTTAGTGGTAGCGAAAGTTTGTAACACTGTTAAAATCAGGTAGTTATAGTCTAAAGAAAAATTATAGCACCTGACGATAACTAAATAGGAAATCTGAAAAATTAAAAAGCATGTAAAGGATTACGGCTATGAGTAAAAGAGAATTGATCGACTTTATTATGGAAATTAACAAAACAGCGAAGGCGGAATTTCTTGCTAAATTTACTGCTGAGGACCTTGACAGGTATCTCGAGAATTTGCTAGCTGTTGATCTTGAAGCAACCGCTCTTTGCGCATAAATTATCCGCTGGTTTTTATTTGCCGGCTGTCTTGGCATGGATGTCTCTAAAAGAAATAACCCCGGATTTGGGTCTGGGGTTATTTTATGCGCTGTTCAGAAACATAGTCTTAGCTGTTCATTTTAATTTTCGCATAAAAAGCCTTCGTACTTAGTGATGCCAGCGTCTTTGCCGTTGGTTCTGACAAAAATAATGATGGTACCCTCAGGCGAAGATGGTATATAGTAAAAGAAATACAGTTCATTGATTTTGTCCGTTTCCCCGCCGAGCCACAACTGGCTGGTAAAGGGTTTTGTTATTCTTTCATTTTCAAAAGACAGCATGGCCTGATCGCTACAGTAGTCAAGCTGATAAATATTTTCCGATCCCTTTGTACCTCCTGCCAAAAGTCCAGCGGCGTTATGTTCCCTGCCTTGAGTATCAACAAGGACAGGAAATTCCTGGCTGTCAACAGCTGAGGCCGAAGCCATCTGGCATTTAAGTGCGACCAGCGTATAGCCGGTTATCTCGGAAAGTAGATTTGGCACGCTTGATTGATTTACTCTTTCGTTGTCTGTGGTCTGAATATCCAACGCCGCTGGGCGGAATTTTAGTTTTGCGTTATATATCTTATCATTATCCATTTGCGGCTCAGCGTCCGTTGAGCTGTATTCGTATTTTAGAAGCTGGCTCATGCTGGTGTTAATCAACAACCCCATCATGAATTTATCCCCAGCGGTAATTTGCAGAGGTTTGATTTTTGTACCTGAAACAGAAGCAACATCAGCAGCGTCCGAAGTACAGGCGGTTTTTTGTATGAAAACGGTCGAGCCGGAAACCTGATCTTCCTCTGTTGCCTTTGGAAGTTCAACTGTCACATTGTTTCTGAAATTCATCGTGATCGGCGTTCCATTTCTGGGTTGTTCAAAAACAAGATCTATCAGCAGTACATTGCCGTAATCTTCGTGTTGCATGAAATCAGATCGACCCATCGTGATTGGCTGAGAAATATCCTGCTTTTGTTCCACCACCCCTTTGGTTTTAACGTATCCAATCGGATAAACGGTTACGGCACTTGATGCACCGAATTTTTTATCTGAGGCAGCGATAGAACCATCGACGGCTATCATTTGAAATTGTGCCAGCGTGAAAATGAAATTGCCCTCTTCGTCCGTTGCTCCGCCATCTTCTATTGTTCCGAATTTTATTCCGGTGCGGACAATAACGATTTCCCTGTCAATTGTTTCGCCCGTTGCGGCATCTTTGTATTTTTCGGTCGGCTTCCACAGCCCGTTTTTCTTTACGATCAGGCAATCCGGTGCTGCGATACTTGATACGCCTTCTGAACTGTGCAGCTTATTGAGATGAATCTGGTCTATAAAATTCGGGTGCATTACCGCAAAGCTCTTGTTAGACTTCATAGAGCCGTTGCTGAGTGCATTGAATAGTCCTGCTACGGTAGTATCAACCGGAATGAGAATGCCGGAAGGGGAGTTGAGTTGGAAATTTTCACTGTCATACCGTGAATACAACCATTTGCTGGGAATTGGCGACATCGATAATGCCGTCAGGATAACGCCGCAGAATATCATGGCTGTAATACCTGCGCAGACGCAAACGATAGCTTTGTCCGGCAAATGTGAAAAATGAATATCGGCACTAGTCAATGCCGAAAAAGCCGCGTAAATTACCGCAAACGAAATCATGAAGACAATCGCCAGCGATCCCGTTAATGCCCAACCTGCTCCATAGCCTTTGGATAAGGCAAAGCCGGCAAGTATCTCATAATATGTAAATGCCAGAATCATTCCGCATATTGAAGCTATTAGCATAAGGGTTGATTTTAAAACGGTTCCCGAAAGATACTGGTTTAAAGTTACTCCTATGATTATTATAGCAATGACAAGAGTGACAATCATTTTGCCTCCGATATTTAATTATGATAGCTATTGTTTATCTGCGGTTCTTTTTGGTTCAGCCGCTGCCTTTGGAGTAAATTCGCGGATTACTTCGTCAATTGACGTTACTCCTTCAGCGACTTTTCTGATGGCCTGCTCTTGAAGATAGAGCATTTTGGCGCGTCTTAACAGATTTGCAATTTCCTGCAAAGATGTTGCCTTTTTTATGGCCTCTTTGAGCTGATCGTCAAAGAACACGGTCTCGAATATTCCGGTTCTGCCGACAAAGCCGGAGCCTTGACATTTTTCGCAAAGCATAGGCTTGCCGTGTTTATCGTATTCAATTTCACCTTTGCGATACAAAATTTTGATTTTATCAGCGGGCAGGTTGAATTTTTTGAATACTTCTCTGTTAGGTTCATATGCCTCTCTGCACTGGGTGCAAAGTTTTCTTACCAGCCTCTGGCAGGAAATTCCCTTGAGCAAATCAATTGCGATGTTGCGGTCTGGAACAAGTTTAAACCATTTAACAATTGCCTGAATCACCGATGGTGCTGAAAAAGTTACATAAATTATTTTTTTATCGTTTGCCAGCACATTTGTTATTACCTTGGCGGTATCAGCGTCTTCGCATTCAGCTACGCCGATGATGTCGGGGCCAGTTCTGGACATTGTCTGAAGCCGTCTGGCATACGAAGTTGTTCCTGTGTCGGATAGTTTATAATAGATCTGTGTTATATTGTGAATTGTTTTGCCTTCTTTTTTCTCGATGGTATTTATGTTGCTGATAAAAGGGTCGTGATTTCGTACGCATGCGTAAAATGTCGTTGAAACCCCTGAACCAGCTGGGCCCGTTATGATAAAGATGCCTTTGTCTTCTTTGGTATTATCGAACATTTCGAGTTGGCTTTTCGTCAGGCCGATTTCGCTGATTTTCATCAGGCTTTCTTCTTCGATCCTTGTTATCTGAATTTTCTCACCTGCGGTTGAGCCGCCGGTATTAACCCTGAAGACGAAATTTTTGGTTTGTTTCCGGGCTGTAAAAGAACCAGACTGAGGCTTTCTTTTTTCGTTTACATCGATATCTGCCATCTGCTTAAGGAACTTAACAAGATATTCCATTTCCTCGCGAGTCTTTGGCTCCTGCTTTATCGAGACTCCGTCGATTTTGTAATAAATGCTGTATTCTTCTGTCGAGGGAAGGAAAAGTACTTCCATTGCCCTTCGCCATATCGCGTCATCGACTATTTCCTGAGCAAGTTTGAATCCGAAAAACTCTGGCGTTTTAAATGCCGGCGCTTCCACCTCATTTTTATTTGCGGTAACGAAAACGATACCCTTTGTTATCTTATCTACTTTTTTCTGGTCGTTTGAAACTAGACTCTTTAAATGTCCTATTGTAAGGACTCTCTCGAATTCCGCGACAAGTGAGTTTCTATGCATTATATATAACACTGATGTAGCCGCTACGGTGATGATAAATAGTAAAATGCCGATTAGATAGAAAGGTAAAAACAACCACAGCATCGCCGCCGCCGCTGGAACGCCGAAGCTAATTCCCGTCCATAAAATGTTTTTCGTGCGGACTTCCTGGCTGTCTACGTTAACCCATCCGACAATCGGAATCCATGCCATAATCAGAAGAATATAGGCCGCCAGCTTAAACGGATTTGTATATCCGCCGAATTGTATTTGAGATAGTATAAGTTCAGTCATTAAAAACTCCGAAAATGTTTAAGCGTATATTTTAGAGAATACCGCTCGTTGCGGAACGTATTCCCTTGAGAGCCATTTTCAGCTCTTCCATATTTGGCGCATATTCGAGTGCCACTTTTAGATCTATCCACTCATTATTGACAAGATCGCACAAGCTCTTGGTAAAATCCTGCATGCCATCAGTTTCATTCGCACGGATAACCGAAGGAAGCTCTGTGTCTCGTTCATCCTGGATAAGTTTCCTTACGATGGAATTTGCCAGAAGTATCTCTATCATCGGCATTCTTCCAAAGCCCTCCTTGATGCTCGGCAAAAGCTGCTGGCTGATGATTGCACGAAGCGACATTGAAAACGTCTGCCTTGCAAGCCCGCGGTCTTCTTCCGGGAACATATTCAAAAGTCTTTGTACCGTTTGTGTGGCGTTTGGAGCGTGCAGTGTTCCGAAAACAAGGTGTCCCGTTTCCGCCGCTGTCAGTGCCGCTTTAAGCGTTACAATATCTCGCATTTCTCCGACAAGAACGATATCGGGGTCCTGCCGCATCAAAGAACGCAGTGCATCGGCAAAATCCGGAACGTCGATTCCGATTTCTCGCTGAGAGACAATCGATTTCTGGTCTTTATGAAGATATTCGATTGGGTCTTCGATTGTTACGATATGAGATGCCCTTGTGCGGTTAAGGTAGTCTATCATTGATGCGATGGTTGTACTTTTACCGCTGCCGGTAGGGCCTGTTACAAGTATCAATCCTTCGTGTGCCTCTGCTGCGATTTTTTCAACGATAGGCGGCAGATGCAGTTTTTCAAACGGCGGGATGTTTGGTGATATTCTTCTTGCCGCCATGGAAATCATACCCCTTTGGCGGAATACATTTACCCTGAAACGGTCTGTGCCGCCGACTTCGTGTGCGAAGTCCAATGCCCCGTTTTCTAGAAAAAACTGTTTCTGAGCCTTTGTAAGGATTTCATAAACAAGGTCTTCCATGCGTTTTTCGGTTAGTACCTCAGCGGTTGTAATTTTGAGCCTGCTGCTGATTCGCATTCTCGGTGCCTGACCTACTTTAAGATGTAAGTCGCTGGCCCCGGCTTTGATGACCGCCTTAAAAAACTTGTTCATCTCAGGGTCTTTTTCAAAATGAACATGGGTGTCTATCGGTTGACTGCCCGTCATATTATAACTCCTAAAATTGCTTGTAAATATCAAGCGGCGACGCATCAGATATTAAATTTACGCCCAACCTCCTGAATTCAACTATTTTACGGATAATTTACAATATGTCAACCAGATAATTCTATATCTAAATCTTTTATAATAAACAACTTAACCCCCCTCAATATGACGGTTTTTCCTTAATATCCTAAATTACGCCCAATTGTATTGCTATTTTCTAAAATCCGCGCAATCAGCGAAATCTGCGTCTAAAAATAGAAGTCGGAAGATATCCCTCGTCGCTTCGCTCGCTCGGGATGACAATGCCGTGTTAATCAGTGTTCATCGGCGGCAAAAAAAGTTTTAATTTCCTACGCCACTGCGTTTTCTATCTCTTCGCCGAATTTCACGCTGATTTTCTTGCTGACACCCTGAGTCTGCATCGTTACGCCGAACAGTACATCCGCGATGCTCATTGTTCGTTTGCTGTGCGTAACAATGATAAACTGCGACATATCCTTGAACTCATCGACGATTAAATTGAATCTTTCATTATTGGCTTCGTCAAGTGCCGCGTCAACTTCGTCGAGAATACAGAACGGCGACGGCTTGCTCTTAAACACCGCAAAGAGCAGGGCGATAGCGGTCATTGTTTTTTCGCCACCAGAAAGCAGCGATATGCTGCGAAGTTCTTTTCCGGGAGGCCGTGCGATAATTTCTATGCCGCTTTCGAGTATATCGTCGGGGTTCTCAAGCACAACGTCTGCCTTGCCTCCGCCGAATAATTTCCTAAAGAGCATCTGGAAATTCTCACGTATCTGTTCAAACGTAACCCTGAATTTTTCTTTGCTTTCCTTGTTTATCCTTGCAATAAGTTGCTGCAACTGAGATTTACTGTTATTAAGGTCATCGACCTGTTTGGTAAGAAATTCGTTTCTTTCCTCAAGGGTCTTCTGTTCGTCGATAGCGTCAACATTGACATTGCCCAGCCGCTCAATCTTGCCCCTGAGGTCTGCAATTTCCGCTCTCACCGCGTTCCAGTCCACGTCCTGATGCTGGTAATTTGCATATGCCTCAGAAAGGTCCATTCCTAGCTCTTCACGCACTCTCTGGCAAATATCATCCCTCTTGACCTGAAGCTGATTCAACTCAAGCTTGACGTTGTAGATATTTTCTTCCGCCTGAGACTGCGCCGCTCTGCTGGCCTTTAATTCCGCTTCTATCTGCTGTCTTTCCGCGCGGATATTCTGTACTTTTTCATTAAGCTCTGAACTTATTTTCTGAGCCTTTTCTTTTTCCATAAATAATTCAGACACTTCGGATTCGCTTGCAAGTATATTCCTCTCAGCCTGTTCGATTTGCTCATCACTGCCGAGCAGATCATTTCTTGCTGACTCCAGCGTCATCCTTGCGTGCTGTATCTGGCTTTGCAGGCTAGCTATCTGGCTTCGGTGCGAGCGTCTTTGTTCGACAATCGTGCCAAGAGCAATCTTGAGTTCCGTTAGCCGGGCATTATGTTCTTCTATCTTGATTTTTTCTTCCTGGAGCTGCGACTCAAGGGTCTCGATATGAGCATCTCTTTCTTTTCTGACCTGCTCAAGCTCTTCGAGTTTCTGCTTCGACTGGTATTCCCGTTCGATGCTGCCTGTGATTTGCTCCTGAAGCATCTCAATTTCGCCCGCGATTAGAGGCTGTTCCCTGCTGATTCGCTGAATGTTCTGTTCCAGCGAACTGAGCTTTCCGTTAGCTTCGGTTTTTTCGGTATTGGCTTCGTAAATAGATGTACGAAGATTCTGGCAAAGCCTTGCAAGATGCTGATTTTCCTGCGTATCTTTTTCAAATTCTCCGCCGAGGGTGCTTATCTCAACCGATAGCACTGCAAGTTCGTCCTCAATTTGTTTTAGCCTGCTTTTGCGGGATATTAGCCCTGTCGATTTTCCGGCTGCCCCTGCGGTAAGCGTAAAGCCGTTGGAAAGAACCTGCCCGTCTTTGGTTACGAATCTGAAATCTTTTCCGAGTTTTCCTGCAAGGTCTATCGCTGCATCGACTGATTCGACAATAATAGTTTTACCTAGCAGATTCCATACTGCATTTGCGAACCTACTTTCGAAACTCACAAACTCGACAGCTCTTCCAATAACAAAATCAAATCCGCTCAGGTCGATGCTGTCGGAAAAACATCCAATCCTGTCCGTGCAGATAAAATTAACTCTGCTTTCAAGGATATTTTTGATTCTCTCATCTTCAAGGAATCTGCTTGTGCTGTTGATAACGACTGCGTCGCTTATCCCCTCAAGAGCGCTTTCGACAGCAGTTGCATACTCAGGCTGAGCCTGAATAATATCCGCGACAATTCCGTCGATATAATCGAAGCTGTTGTCTGTTTGAACAAGTCGTAAAACATTTTTAACGGTTTTGTTGACTCCCTCGCGTTTTTGTTCCATATCCCTTAAAACGGCAAGTTCACTGCCAAGGGCGCTTCGTTTTTCTTTCCTGCTGGCGATCTCGTCGCTTTTTCTGCCGAGTTCGCTATTGAGCTGTTCCATCTGTCGGCGTTTTTCATCGAGTCCGCCATTGAGTTCCCCTAAAATTTTACCTATTTCATCGAGCCTTCTCTGGTACTGGATTTTTTCTTTCAAAAAATCTTCAAGCTCAGATTGTGCCACATTGGCTCTGCCGCTTAACCTGTCTTTTTGGCCGCTAAGATTATCCCTGTGCGTATTGAGACTTCCGATTTCATTATGCAACTGAGCGGTTTTGCGAACAATATCTATGATGCCGGATTTTTCATCGTCAAGCTCGGACTCTATCTCATGACAGCCAAAATTAATTTCATTTACAAATTCGCTGAGCCTGCTGATTTCCTGTTCTTTGACTGCATAGACGCTTTCGCTCTGGTCAAGTTCTGTCTGCTTGGCGGCGATTTCCTGTTCAAAAACTTTATTTTGCTCGGATACTCTCTGTATCTGCTCGGTTGCCTTGGATTTTCTCTGGACAAGTTCTTCTATCCTGCTGCGGAGATACTCGATTCTTTCCTTGCTCTGTTCGATTTTACCCTTGATAGCTATCAGTGAATTATCGCTTCTGCTGATATGGCTTTCGGTTTCAATTATTTCGCTTGTCATCTCGCTTAGCTGGGCATCATGCCTTCCGACCTTTGCGACGATTTCGCTGAATTTTCCTTCAAAATCAGTAAGCTTTTCGCTTTCTTTTTCTATGCCGGTTTTAAACTGATGAAATTCCGAAAGTGAATAGTTGACCCTGAGCTCTTTGAGTCTTTGGCTGTACTCAACATAATTTCTTGCCTTACCAGCCTGAACTTTAATGCTTCGAAGCTGTTTTTGCACTTCATTGACAATATCAGCGAGCCTTAATAGGTTCTGCTCGGTGCGTTCAAGTTTTCTTTCCGCTTCTTTTTTGTGTGATTTGAATTTGCTGATACCCGCCGCTTCTTCAAACAGCCCTCGCCTGTCGATTTTATTTGCTGTAACAAGCTGATCGACATGGCCTTGTTCGATGATTGAATATGCACGAGTGCCGATGCCGGTATCCATCAAAAGTTCGCGAATATCCTTGAGCCTTGCGACCTTATCGTTTATCAGATATTCACTGTCGCCGCTTTTGTAGAGTCTTCGCGTAATGGCAAGCTCTTCCACTCCGCCGCCAGGGACCGCTACATCAGAAAACTGCAATTTTACCTCAGCCATACCAGAGGCTTTTTTGCCGCCTGACCCGCTAAATATGACATCCGTCATCTGTCCGCTTCTAAGACTTTTGACGCTTTGTTCGCCCAGCACCCATTTAACAGCGTCAACCACATTGCTCTTGCCGCAGCCGTTGGGTCCAACGATAGCGGTTATTTGGTTATTAAAAGTAAAGTCTGTTTTATCCGCAAAACTCTTAAATCCGTTTAAAACTACCTTCTCAAGCTTCACTGCTGTTCTCCAATACCCTTATGTTAGTCAGCGGATAAAATTCCGCTTATCTTATTTCGTTTGAAGCCAATTGTTTTTCAGCTATATTTTTCTATTGTTATTTATTGCTTTTCAATGAATTTTAAAGATTTTTTCAACTCAGTCTCTGGCCCGTAAATGAACTCAGCCTTGACCGCACCTTTTTCGCACATCAATTCCACCATTTTTACCATATCTGAATAGCTTGCGCCCAAGCCTCTTTGAGAGAGGTTGGTTCCGTTGACCTTTTTGTCCTGGCTTATCTGGCACATTCTTGAAATGATGATGCCAAGCTCGTTGGAGCTTTGAATATTAACCACACTTCCGGTCCTGGGGTCTTTCCTTACTATCGTAACATATTTTTCGCTTTCACGGGAATTGACCATCAAAAGGCCGTCGCTGGACTGAATAAAAATATTGTCTTCACAGTAAATAGGCGAGCCGAACAACGCAATTCTTGGATCCCCCGATCTTGAGACCCATATTATTTTACGTGTGCCTTGTACCATTCTCTCAAGGTCAAAGTCGCCTGAACTGCTGTCGATTTTTCTCTTAGAAATTGAAATATCGTCAAATCTTCTTAGATGTTCATAGGCTCTCAGTTTCACATCAATATCATCATCGCCGAGAAGCCTTGCCATAATGCCGGAAGCATCCCTTCGCCTTGCGTCCCAAGCCACAGCGTCCATTGCCTTGAACCGCAAGTTGCCGGTACCGTTTAATGCCGTATCCGCCAGAGGCTGATAGCCTTTATAATCTCCCATACTCAAAAGTACCTTGGCAGCACTTATTTTGATTTCCGTATCATTGGAGTCCAGCAGTGGTAGAAGTTTTAATACGGCAGGTCTGCCGATCCCCTCAAGCGTATATTCGCCTTTTTCTCTGTCCTGCGGCAACTGAATTGCACTTACACGTTCTTCGATAGTCTTTTGTCTGCCTTGGGCAGAATCATCCATCGGCAGGTTTGTTATCAGCTTTAGAAAATATTCTTTTCTTTCCCTGTATTCATCCGGTATTTTGATGTTGATAAGGTTATCACTTGTAGCTATTGCAGTTTTGTCGCCGAATCTGCTATTTATTTTGTCCCTTAAAACGCTTGCAATTACATAATCGGGTTTTTTTATCTTCAGCAATACCTGCTGGTCTTCAAGTGAACTGCCGCCATTTAGTGCATATCCGATAAGCGGGCTGCTGTCTTTTTCGGTAAAAACAGGCCCTGCGGCAATTGCCATTGCTCTGCTTTGGCCTAAACTTCCGGTTTGTTTCAATTCCGCAGCCAAAAGGGTTCCGCCTTCCAGCGATGTTGTCTGGCTGGAAGATAATGCGCTGATTACAATATCAAATTTCTCGCCCTTAAACGTTCCTGCCGGAAGAAGCCCCAGTATATTGACAACTGCGGTGTCTTTGCTTTCGATTAAACTTTCGGGGCTAATCTTGCTGTCTTTCGGCAGTTGAGTCTTGATGTAACTTGTTAGATATGACTTTAATGGTGCCGGGCATTCGCTAGAGCCGGTACCTGCAAGGCCGGTTACAAGTCCTACGCCTCGTATCTGGATCTGTCCGAATGCGATTATCTCGGCCAGATCGCCTATTGTATTGCCATCGACTGCGGCAGTGCTGTTGGCGGGAACAACGGTATTGGTTTGCTGGCAACCGCTGAAAATCACAAGACTTACAACCAAAGCTCCCGCAAGCGAATACATAAACCTTATTTTCATGTAATTGCCCACCTAATTTGAGGTTAAAGGTTAGTTTGAAGTTGTCAAAAGTATATGGTCGCTCGACTATTGAGTCAAGCTATTTTACGCCATTCTTATACAATATATTGTATTTATTGACTCATAAAAGTCCAGATAAGGGATATGTCCCTCCAAGTTTATTTATAGAGCCTGATTGGCGACAAATAAAGCAATAAAACATTTGAAAAAAACAAAGAAAACAGGTATAATCCCGGAAATTGAATCTTCTAAAGGAGCTATTTGATGGATAGAAAAATTCTTCTTAGTGAAAAAGACATACCTAAGCAGTGGTATAACCTTGCCGCTGATTTGCCAACCCCACTTCAGCCGCCTCTTGGCCCTGACGGCAAACCGATAACGCCGGATATGCTGGCGCCGGTATTCCCGATGAATATCATCGAGCAGGAAGTAAGCACCCAGCGATGGATAGATATACCGGAAGAGGTACTTGACATAATGTACCGATGGAGACCAGCACCTCTGAGAAGGGCGATATACCTCGAAAGATACCTTGGCACGCCTGCGAAAATATATTACAAAGACGAAAGCACCTCACCTGCCGGAAGCCATAAGCCCAACACCGCTGTCCCGCAGGCCTGGTATAATAAACAGTTCGGCATCAAAAGAATTACAACTGAAACCGGCGCAGGCCAATGGGGTTCAGCCCTCGCGTTTGCCTGCCAGCTGATAGGCCTCGAATGCAAAGTCTTTATGGTGCGAATCAGCTTTGACCAGAAGCCGTTCAGGAAATTTATGATGAACGTCTGGGGTGCAAACTGTGTTGCCAGCCCAAGCATGGAAACCAACGCTGGCCGCAATGTACTCAAAGAATTTCCCGATACGCCAGGCTCACTTGGCATAGCTATTTCCGAAGCTGTCGAGCAAGCCGTAATGGATAAAACAGGCAAAACAAGATATGCCCTTGGAAGTGTGCTTAACCATGTAATGCTTCATCAGACTATCATAGGCCTTGAAGCCAAAAAGCAACTTGCTATGGTTGGCATTAAAAAGCCCGACATCGTAATTGGCTGTGCAGGTGGTGGAAGTAATTTTGCCGGCATTTCGTTCCCGTTTGTCGCTGATAAAATTCATGGCGAAAATATTGAAATTATCCCTGTCGAGCCTGCTGCCTGTCCCACACTGACCAAGGCTCCGTTTGTCTATGACCACGGCGATTTGGCTTGCATGACTCCGCTGCTTGCGATGCACTCGCTTGGCCATTCGTTTGTTCCGCCTCCGTTCCATGCTGGCGGATTGCGTTATCACGGTATGGCTCCGCTGGTAAGCCAGGCAACTGTTGAAGGCCTGATGACCCCGCGTTCATATCATCAGCTTAAATGCTATGAATCAGCAATGATATGGGCCAAAACCGAAGGCACGATTTGTGCGCCGGAAACCAGCCACGCAATCGCAGCCGTTATTGATGAAGCATTGAAAGCAAAAGAAGAGGGCAAGGAAAAGAATATTCTGTTCTGCTACTCCGGCCACGGCTTGATGGATTTGTCCGGCTATGATGCGTATTTGTCCGGCAAACTCACAGATTACCAGATGTCCGATGAAGAGATAGCTAAAAATGTAGCTTGCTTTAAGGATATGCCGAAACCATCCAACAAAAAAACCGGCAAGTGGTAATATTTTCAGTATCTAAAAAGCCGGCAGGGAAATTCTTGTCGGCTTTTTTTTATTGTAGTATTTGCATTGTAAAAATTATTTATTTATCACCGCCAGTTGTATGTCGGTTGCTATGCTTTCCGCAATTGCCGCCAGAACATTCTGCGTGTTTGAATATGCTATATCTCTGTCTATTCTCAGGCAGACGATTTTCCGCTCCTGCTTGATGGGGCCAAGCTGAGCATCTACCGCGGTCGCTATCTTTCCGATAAGTTCCTGCTTGCTTGCCGCGTTTATTATTTCCGACCCGACGGCATACGTTATCTCGTCATTG
>CAMDDF010000021.1 GCA_945890885.1 Candidatus Kuenenia stuttgartensis
TAAAAGAGCTTTGGCTCAAGTTTATTTGCCTTACCCATCATATGTTGGTTCTCCTTAACCAATTAAGATTATAACGATATTTTAGCGCGAAAAAATAATTATGCAAACATAAATCAGATTAAAAACAGTTATTTGGGCAACACGCCCACTAGTCAGAGTATCATTAATTTTGAAAATTTCCCCTTTATCGGCATTTGTTAATTGAAATATCTGATTATTCTTTTCAATTGCATCACAATCATGAAGCATTACATCAGGCGCACCTTTGACAAAAGCAATTATTTTTCCATTGTTCTGCCGGATTATAGTCATCTTCTTGCGATTTGAATCAAATGGAATCTCGTCGATGAAAGAAAATTCTTTTTCTTTATCTTTTTTCAAAACCCCTGTTTTGGCCGCAGCGGTTAAAAGCGAACCTTCCGTAGGATCACCAACAATCTGATATTTACCATTGTCCTCCACAAGTTGCGCTCCATTACACAGTACGCCAACATTGAGGACATTAATCAAATCCGGATAATCGCCGGGATTAACCTTTTTATCATTAAGAAGAAAATCGCCTTTTGGCGCATAACCGATGCCTGTAACCTGAAAAACATTTCCGCCTGCATAGTCATTTCATTTTTGGTAAGCGTACCTGTTTTGTCGGAGCATATAACAGTAGCACAGCCCAAAGCCTCAACAGAAGGAAGCTTACGAATAATCGCGTGGCGGGCGACCATTCTTTGAACGCCCAACGCTAAAGCAATAGTTACTACCGCAGGAAGCCCTTCTGGAATAGCAGCAACTGCTAAGCTGACTGAAGTAAGGAAAACATCAATTATTTTTCCGCCGCGAAACCATTCAAGAAGAAACACCTTGCCCACCAGAACAAAGCAAAGATAAACAATCCATTTACCGAAATCCCCTAATTTTTTCTGTAAAGGCGTAGTTTCTTTTGCAATATCCTGAATCATACCGGCAATTTTGCCAGGCTCGGTACTCATACCAATTTCGACGACAACAGCTTTTGCTTTTCCGGAAACAACCGATGTGCCCAGATAGACCATATTCGCCCGGTCCGCTAAAGGAATTTCTTCCTCTTCAAGGGCGGATGTGGTTTTCAAAACAGGCGTGGACTCTCCTGTAAGGCTTGCCTCAGCAACACTAAAATTTGAAGTAAGCCAGGCAATTCTGCTGTCTGCAGGTACATTGTCGCCTGCTTCAAGTTCGATAACATCTCCGGGTACTAATTGGAAAGAAGGAATAACCTGATGTTGGCCATTGCGGATAACTTTTGAAGTAGGACTTGATAATTTTTTTAAAGCGGCTAATGATTTTTCGGCACGATATTCCTGAATAAAACCAAGAATAGCGTTTAAAATTACAATAACGATAATGGCACAGGCATCAACCCATTCTCGCAAAAGACCGCTGACAAGAGCAGCTCCAATCAGAACCCATATAATAACGTTATGAAATTGTTCCAATAAAATTGTAAGTGCAGAAGTGCCTTTTTGTTCCTTCAGCTGATTAAAACCACACTGATTCTGCTTTTCTTTGACCTGTTCCGACTGGAATCCTTTTTCTATGTCAGTCGCAAGCATCACCACGATTTCAGGAATATCTTTATGCCAGTATTGCTCCATTAGTTTGCCCTTTCTTCGGCGACCTCTCCCAAATGCGGGACGCTTTCATTGTATTTTCAATGGATTATGGTATCATTTTGTGCCAGAAAAGCAATGAAAAATGAATGTTGCAATTACCTACCACCAAAATATTAGGGAAATTTCAGTTACTTTTGCCTAGTAGGCTCATACTTTCAATGGTTTCTGTGCCAAAAGAAATCTGTTCTATTTTTCAGTGCAGAGGTTTGCGATTCGGACAAAATCGCTGGCGAACAGTTCGTCCGGGCGCTTTGTGATTTCGATATTCAATTTCTCAAATATTTCCATCCAGTCTGTAATACCCTCAAGATGGCCGGTCGCGAATTTAGTACAGGCTTTGAGCATCTTTCTTCGGTGCTGAAAGAATAGCGAAACAACTTCCTTGAAAATCCGCATATCCTTAATCTCGGCAACTTTGGCAGGGTCCCGAATAAACTGCACCATCGCGGAATCAACCTGAGGTTCCGGCCAAAAGACCGTCTTGCCGAGTTTATGGAAAATCTCCGCCCTGCCTGCGGCGGCAATGAAAATACTGAGAGTGCCGTAAAGGTCATCGCCCGGCTTTGCAATCATCTTTTCGGCGATCTCCTTTTGAACGGTAACATACATCTCGTCAGCGGTAAGCGAGCCGATGATAAGATTTATTATCAGCGAAGAAGAGATATCGTAAGGCAGATTCGAAACCAGCAAAAATCTGCCGCTGAATTTTTGTCTGAAAGCATGGACGGTTTCAATGAGCTGCTCATTTAGAGCGTTTTGATTTTTTAATATGTCGCCATCGATGATGGTAATGCTGTCTTTGCCGGCGAAAACCTTTTTGAGTATCTGCACAAGTGCCCTGTCGTATTCAACAGCGATGACATGGCCAGCGATTTCGATTAGCTGGCTTGTCATAGAGCCTGTGCCGGGGCCAACTTCAAGAACAATGTCGTCTTTTGTGATATTGGGACGATTTACAAAGAGCCTCATCAAGTTGAGGTCAACGAGGAAATGCTGGCCGAGCTTCTTGTTCGGTCTTAATCCGCCGATGGCAAGCAATTGCTGAATTTCCGTTTTAGTCTGCATTTATTTTACCCCCGATACCTTTTTTAACTTTTGCCATTTCAACAGCAAGCTTGATCGCCTCTTTCATACTGTCGGGGTCCGCGATTCCCTTGCCTGCGATGTCGAAGGCAGTGCCGTGGGCAGGTGAAGTCCTGATTATCGGCAGGCCTATGGTAACATTCACTGCCTGACTTCTGGCGTAGAGCTTTACGGGTATCATTCCCTGATCGTGATACATCGCGACAACGCCGTCGAATTTGCCATCAATGGCCATGATGAACATCGAATCAGCAGGATACGGCCCGGAACATTTGATTCCCACTTCGTTTGCCATCATTATCGCAGGCCTGATTACCCGCTGTTCTTCATCGCCGAACTGACCATTTTCACCGGCGTGGGGATTAAGGCCCGCAACGGCAATCTTGGGGCTTTCAATTCCGAAGTATTTTTTAAGTGCATCATTGAGCAAATCAATCGGCTCAAAAACCATGCCTATTGTAAATTTATGGCGTAAATCAAAAAGAGGTTCGTGTATCGAAGCCAGTGCAAGGCGTAAATTTTTAGCGACGAACATCATAGATTTTCGCGGAGATTTACACATATCCGCAAGCATCTCGGTGTGGCCCGGCCATTTGCCGCCAGCCATTTGCCATGACTCTTTATTTATCGGTGCGGTAACGACGGCATCGAATATCCCGTTAAGGCAGGCTCGTACAGCATCTTTGCAGAAATGCATTGAGGACTGGCCCGAAACGGTGTTTGGCTCTTTTACCCATGCGGGCAGAGAATATATATCATAATCGGCAACGACAACATTGCGGGGATAATCCCTGCTTATCTTTTCATAGGGATGCCTGACCCAGTAAGGCTCAATCTCGGCAGAATCGGCGGCATAGACAAGCTGTTCGTTCATACCGAAGATAACGAACTTGGCCATTCTGCGGATGAAAGGGTCATTGAGAGCCTTTACGATAATCTCCGGCCCGATGCCTGCGGGGTCGCCCATCGTTATGGCTATTACAATCTGTTTGTCCTGATTATTCAATCCGTTGCGATCCCCTTTTCTAAAAACCCATCTGCCGGAGTTTTTCAGCAGTCAGACCGGTGCCGGATGGCAGCATCTTTGAAATCTGTTTTTTGACCATCTTGCCGATTATATCGGTTTCGATATTGACCTCATCGCCGGGTTTGATTTTGCCGAGGGTTGTATCCTTAAGCGTAACGGGGATGGTTGACACCGTAAAAGAATTTGAGTCCATCGCGGATATTGTCAAACTCACGCCGGAAACTGCGACTGAGCCTTTTATGACCATCTCATCGAGCAAGGCAGAATCAGCAGAGAATGTTATGTCCCTGAAGCTGTCTTTATTTTGTATTGATTTTACTTTGGCTGTGCCATCAATATGTCCCTGAACGATGTGGCCGCCGAATCTTCCATCGGCTTTGAGTGCAAGTTCGATGTTTACATTGTCGCTGGCGTTTAGTTTTGAAATTGTCGATCTTGACAGGCTTTCCTGGCTTACATCGAATTCGATGGTTTTGCCGGATACTTTAGAGGCGGTCAGGCATAATCCGTTAATGGCTACACTGTCGCCGAGTTTAACATCCGCAGCAAGTGCCTGTAAATCTACGCACAGCTTTATACCGCCGCCCAAGCGGGAGGCAGAGACAACTTTGCAAACTGATTGTACTATTCCGGTAAACATATCGTCAGAGGCTCGCTCTATTTCGGCATATCCACAGTTTTTGTTTCGCAATAGAAGCCATCGTCGACACTGTTACAATAGCCTGCCTCAATTCCGAAATATTGTTTGACCTTATCGAAATCAGGCAGCAGAGAAAAGTCAAAAAAGCTGGACAGTTCGGCATTATTCATATCAGGAGCAATGGCAGATTGGCCGTTAGCTTTTAGCTGTTTCCATAAAATCTCGTATGTTTTCTGCATATTGACAATTCCGGCAGTGCCCACTGAAGCTGGGAGTTTGGCACGGGCGAATGTGAACCATTTTTCTGTCTGAAGCTTTGGAGCGTTTTTATTGGCAAGGAGCCGGAGTGTTTTTTCCAGATCTTTTTCCGAAGCGATGATCAAGTGTGTATCGGTAACAGTAAAGCCTATCTTAGGTGCTGCATTTTTGGATTGCGATGGCTCTATGGCATCAACTTGTTCTTCAGGTTTTTCTTCAGAAATTCCCTCATCAGGAACGCCGCCGCCAAAGAACTGAGAATTCTGTAAATCCATCAGGTATATGCTATGGCCAAGGAATTCACGTTTGAGAGAAGGGTCAGCCGTTGCGAAAATCATGCTGTGCAAAGTGCCGAGCGATTCATCGAGTTTGGCTTGATTATTGACCGCAATTGCAACAACCGATGATGGAGCATTTTCCATGGATGCGGTTTCATCATAACTTTGTGTGATAACTACCTCAGAGCCAAGGTACGCAAGCACATCTTCCTGTATCGTCATCATTTTTTTGCCATCTGGCGAGGGGAAAGGCATATTTAGATACATTGCCATCTGCGGCTCAACAGCAGTCATTGTCTCGACCAATTGACGGTATGCTTTATTTATGTCCCAGTTGATTACCTTAAAGTAGCTTGCGGTGTTATCTACGAAATTCGGCACAGTAATGGCAGATTTATTAAACTCGAACATTTTCAAAAGGCCTTTTTTGGGGCCGTTGACTTTGAGCATTGCCCTTGCATTGAAATTGTCGCCAGCTTTTTCGCTTGCATTTATCTTAAGGCCAAGACAGCTTATATTTCCCAGCCCCATTATTTCAAGCTGTGAAGCTGTCTGACCGGTGGTATCTTTTTTAGTAATCGTATTTATAATGGTTTTGATGTTTATAAATATCTCGGCACTGTTTTCAAGATTGACCGCCTGCATAACGGACACATAGTCAGGCTCATCGGACAATACCGGGCCGACGTTTTTTCCCTGTATCTGGCTTAGCAAAAACGTCATAACATTGAAATCTGTATCAGCAGAGAGAATCAAAGCGTCGTCGAGAAAACAATAATTCAATTCAAACGGAAGCCGCTTGGTTGCATCCACAGCGTCATTTGCATTGGACTGATCTGCGGTGTTTGGGTCTTCTCGCTCTATGAGCAAAGTCGTAACTTCTATGCCGCTGACATTTTGTTTTTTGCGTACAGCACCTTTTTCAATAGCTTTTTTTACCAGTGTATCGACGGCTTCCTTTGCTTTGTCAATATTTTTGCCGAATTCAAAAACGCCGATGCCGCCAGCTTCTTCACCCTTTAATGCATTTTCTCCGGTAACAAAGGCAAAGGCTATCCTGCCCTGTGGAAAGGAATTTGGATCCTTGAAAATCTCAATTAAATATTCCTGCTGGCCGCCCTGCATTTTTGAATCGCAGGCTTTGTTGAATTTTTCGACGAACGGCTTCATTGCAGGATCGTTCCAGAATTTATAAAAGTTGGAACCTTCAAAGCTTTTCTGCAATGCCGCATAATCCTCAATATTAAAAACTATAACGGAATCCTTAGGCAGGAATTTGGCTGTTTTCGGGAGTTTTGTCTGTGCAAAGCAAGCTGACCCCGCTATCACAAGAACGACAAGGGATAATCTTAAAATGTTTTTCATCTTATGTTCCTTATATTTGTTATTCTTTAATTATTTTTCCATCAGGCTGAATGTATGTATAGCCCGTATTGGGACTGTCAACATCATATGCGAAAGCATCGTAATTATCTACAAAATCTTTCACATAACTAATGGGTATCGCAAATCCTAGTCCACCCATAAATATGTATCCCATATTTGTTACGCCAACAATCTGTCCTTTTAGATTGAACAGCGGCCCGCCGGAATTTCCCGGATTGATGTCGGTGTTGGTCTGGAGATAAACAAGCCCTTCAAATGCCCTGTTTCGCGTACTTATGATTCCATCGTGCACGGAACGCTCAAGTCCAAGAGGATTGCCGATAGCGAAAACTTTCTGCCCGACTTTGAGGTCGTCAACGCCAGCAAAGGGAGCATAGGTAATCTTAGTGTCGCCGAGGTCTTCGACTTTCAAAAGTGCCAAATCAACAAAAGGATTTATTGCGATAATTTTTACTTTTTTGAACTTTATTTTGTCAAAGCCGGAATCGGTTTTTTTGAACAAAGTAACGGTGATTTTTGTTTCGCCCTCGATGACGTGATAGTTCGTAATCAGGTACCCTTCTTCATTTATGAAAAATCCGCTGCCGAGTCCTGCGGGGTGCGACACAAGAACCACCGCTTCGCTGCATTGCTCGACACATTTCTCTATCGAAGCAAGCTGGCCAGCACCTATATGATAGAGCTTATTATTTCTTTGCGGCACTGCATCAATCATATCCGGAGCGTTGCTATCATTGCCAGTCTGTTCAACGGAATCATCTATACTGTCGTCAATGGTAAGGATATCGTTCATTGAAACTGTCAGGGCAGAAAAGCCAAGGTCAACAATAATGTAGTCTTTCTTTTCTGATATAATTTCGCCTTTGATCTGCGTACCATTTTTAAGAGTTATTGTCTGAGCAATGCCCACAACAGTCAGTAAAAACACGATAATGCTGGCAAGATTTAACTGTTTCATAATATACTTTCAGGCTTAAACCGTTTTCTTAATGGATTTATGGCATGTCATAATATCAACTCCAGTATTATACTGTGCCAAAAAAATAAGTAAAGGTTAGGATTTTTTTATATTTCACACAAAATAAAAAAGGCAACAAGATTAGCCTACTCTGTAATTTTTTAAAATATTTTTTAAAGGTAGTTGATAATTCAAAAAAATATCAAAAAACATAAGTCTTTTATTAGTGGTTACTTGGCAGCATTATGTTTAACATAATTAATATTTTTAATTATATATAACTCTTTTTTCTTGACTTCATTGCCGATATTATCATATAATTCCCATAGAAAGAATATGATTTGCAAACTCACAAAAAAAGTAAAAAAAATATTAGTTTTTAATTTGGATCATTGACATTCCGATAATGTTTGGGTATAACTGTAGTAGCTTTATGAGTAATGGGAAGGATTCCCTCCTCGGATTTATATCCATTTCTTGCTATCTCAACGGAATGAGATCTTTGCGGTCGAGTTGTCGACTGGGCGAGAGCGGGTTCGGTGTTATGCTCTTGTAAGTTGGAATTAAGGCACTAACAGTTACATGGAGCTTTGCAAAATGGCTAAAGTTGCGCTGGCGAGGTCTAATTTTTGTTTCACTTCGGCTGTGTATCTGTAGGCATAATTTATAAAAAAATGTTAAAAAGCACAGGAAACACTATCTTTGAAAGGAGAATTAAAATGAAAACAACTGTGACTACATTAGCGGTATTGATAATCGCCGCTACGGTAATGGCTGGGCCGACTTTACAGGTTCAGATAGCAACTACCGGGGTTTATGATTATCAGGCAACGGTCGTTTCGGGGCCTATCGGTATCTATGATGCTGGCGACACATTCAGAACTTTCTGCCTTGAAAGAAGCGAGCCCACTCACAATGGGGCAACTTTTGACGTTGTTCTGGATGACAAGGCAATGGACGGCGGCGTTTTACCTGCTGGCACCGGCGACCCGCTCGACACCAAAACAGCGTTCCTCTACAATGAGTTCCTCAACGGCGGACTTGCTGGATATGGTATCGGAAACGATGCTGCATCTTACAAGATTATGCAGAATGTTGTATGGAGCATTGAAGGTGAAGGCTCAGTAATCAACCTTGGCCCGGGAACCACCGGTGGCGATCTGCTTGCTTATGCAGAAGCTAATGCTGACGGCTCGAACTACGGCATCAAGGTAATGGTTATGCACACCGCAACAGGAGCAAAAGCACAGGATATGCTTGTAAAAGTTGTTCCTACTCCTGGTGCAGTTATCCTCGGAAGCATCGGGGTAGCTTTCGTCGGATGGCTCAGAAGACGCAAAGCTAATTAGTTTGAAAAGTTAAAAAAGAAGTTTTTTGCCCTTCTTTAAAGAGTAAACGGAAGGTGGTGGACATGCAAAAGCAATTCACCGCCTTCCATAAGTTTAAGGTTAGTGAGGGCTTATTTATGAGAAATAGAAAAAATATAATAAGAAATATTGCTCTGGGCATTGTAGCACTTGTTTTGCTATCGATGACTTTGTCATTTATGACAAGTAACAGAGCTACCGTTGGTAAATCCGAAGCAGTAGAAACTTTCTACGGCAGAGCGATGTTCGGCGGAAACTTTGTCTGGCTTGATAATGTCAAAAGGCCTGGGCTGTCTGCAGCGTTTTCAAATGCGGAGGCTTTGCCATTCGATTTCAGCACCAGTGACGCGATATCAGATACTTTTGTTAATCCTGGTCAGGGCCTTGAACTTATCGCATCGGTATCTTTTCTACCCAACGATTTAGGCTACCGTGGCCCATTTGACGGCGAGCCGGGCTTGGGCGGTTTGCTTGATATTGAGCAGGTTCATCCAGGAATGTATCCTATAAACTATGGAGATGATGACGACCACCACAGCCACAACGGTTCAAGCTTTAATCCAAACGATAATGATAATGATAACGAAATACCTGATGATGAAGAAAATCCCGACCCCGATAATACGCCGGTTGTCCCTCTTCCTGGTTCTATTTCGTTGGCATTGATTGGCTTAGCAGTATTGAGCAAGTTCAGAAAGAAATAGTTTTTCCATCTCGGAGATTGGCGAAATGACAGGCTATGTTTAAAGCCAGCTTAGCTTAGTGGCGTTGTTTCCATTCTCCGATACCATCCCACATAGCTGAAAGATATTTTTCGTAAGTTCCCCATCTTTCTGTTTGACCATTTAGGTTTTGTGCAATTGTTAGCAATTCAATCATTCCGCCAATACCCCCTATCTGCCAGGCTTTTAGGCCTATGTCTACAATCTTTCTCTGAGAATTACGGTCAATACCTGTGTTAAAAAGATGATTTAAATCTTCAGCCAAAGGTATAAGTTTAGCTCGCCAGTATTCCTTTTGTTGTTGTTCAGCTTCGTAGAGAGCTTGCAGCATTTGCTGCTGACTCATTTTGTGCTGGATTTTATTTCCCCTAGTTCTTTCAATCCGTTGATTTCTCAGCTTTCTGCTGTCAGGTAAAAGAAGCTCGATTAAATTCAGCGACGGGTCAATGATGATCCAAAAAAGAAAAGTAACTACAAATGTTCCGATCGAGAGAATGGATACGATTTGCTCCATGCTATCGGCTGATGTAATAGCGCACATTGCAGCTAAAGCACCAACCAAAGGTGCGGCATCGTACAGCAACATATAATAAAATGTCCTTGTCAGGGGGTGTTCTTTTTCTATTTCCTGATTTCTGACAAGACTGTTATAGACAGCAAATAAATATAAGCTAACTGCTAGTGCGGCCAGAAGAAGCCAATGACCTGAAAGCGAAAAAATTATCCACCAGTTAACGCCGTGATATCTTAATGCACTGAAAAGTACATAAAAAAACGCACCTATCAGCCATGACGTACTTAACAAGTGAACGTATTTTCTAATTTTATTCAGTTGCATAATTAGCCTATAAAATAAAAGCAAGTCCCGCCTGAGCAGGACTTGCTTGGACATCCTTAACAAAGCTGTTTATTTACTGAGGCCCTTGAACAACATTTACAGTAGAAAATGCTCGTCCGATAGGTCTGACAAACTCTTCGATTTTCAATGCTATAGCAGCAAGGACAGTTGGTGGTATATAAACAATGTCATTCTGTTCAAGCAGAACATCTTTGTTGGCCTTTCCTTCGTTTAAGACTTCTTTGAGGTCAAATTCAAAAATCTTAGCAGGAACATTTGGGTCAGATGAAGGTCTGATGATCTGAATCTTATCAGTCCAGGCAAGAACATTTGGCTGAGTAACCGCCAAAGCGTTAATGACTCCATCTCTGCCTGTTACAAGCCTTGGGCCTGGAAAATTAACCTGTCCCATAACGTAATAATATTTGCTTGCAAATTTTGTAACTCTTACGTCAATCGGATAATCGCCTGCAAGAGCATAAAGCGTCAATGCTCTAAGCTTAATCATTTCCGCAATTTCCATAGTTGTTTTGCCCGCTACATCAAATTCGCCCATCGTTTCAAAGCTGACTTTCCCATCTGGTCTAACTCTCTGAATAACTTCATGTACTTCAGGTATCTTGCTGCAGACTACCTCAATTTCATCTGGCGGCTGGATGGTGTAAGTGGCCATGTTTACATTGACCTCGTAAGGCTTTGTAAAGGCCATAATATCTTCCGGTTTAGCATTGAAACAGCCGACCAGAACAAACGCGGTCAAAAGCAGGAAAGATAGCAGGAAAATTTGTTTGAACTTCATTATTTACTCCTTAAATTATAGACAACCTTAAATTTTAATGTGCCAACAATATCTATACAAATGCATTCTATTGTTGTTGCAACAAATTGTCAATATTCCATAACCAAAATATTTTTACACATTATTTTATCGGCTATAAGCAGGTAAAACTTCATTGCAGATTGAAAATCAATTGTCATAGCCTGTTTTTTCCTTTAGACCAGCTTTTATATTCTCCATTTTGTTCAAAGAATCCTCTATAATCTGTCTTGTTTCTGGATTATTTACAGTATCAATAACATATGGTGTTATAAAAGCCAAAAGCTCGCTGTTGCGGATTTCGGTGTCATAATGCCTGAAAAATGGTCCAAGCAACGGCAAATCGCCGATGAGCGGCAATTTTCGCTCTATCGCGACATCGTTCTGGAATAATATACCGCCAAGCATAATCGTTTCGCCATCGTTAACTATCAGCCGCGTAATAGTGCCAAGCTCATTTGTGGCAAGTTGGCTGTTAATCAGTTCACTTTCCACCTGAGAAATACCGAGATTTATGGTCATATCGACAGCTTTTTCAGGCGTGATGTTAGGTTTGACCTGTAAGGTAACGCCGACTCTGCGGTACTCAACGGATTCCTTGCTTTGCGTGCCTTCCTCGGAATCAAACTTATTTACAACAAATCCAACTCGCTGGCCTTTGAAGAATATGGCTTCTTCATTGTCTTTTGTCCACAGTGTCGGCTGATTCAAAACCTTTGCATCTGCCTTTTTAATGAGAAAATCAACCAAAAAATTTACACTAACTCTCGTCGATAGAGTCGTTGATCCATTCTCAGAAAGCCTGCTTAACCCCTGTACAGCGGTCAAAGAATTTTCGCTGAGTGCACCAAATGCGGCTGGGTCAGAAGCAAGTTGTACGCCAAGAGATGCCATATCAGAATGATCAACCGCTAGAATCACCGCCTTAATCATTACCTGCTTGCCTGGTTTATCAAGCTGATTGATAATTTCTTTGATGGATTCCTGGTACTCAGGCGGAGACAGCACCAGTATTGCTTTGCTGCGAAAGACTGGGACAAATCGTATTTTACCGATAAGGTTGCTTGTGGGCATTCTTTTTTCGTCAGGTCTTGACCTGTTCCACCAAGGTGTCATCATGTTGTCGACCTTTGTTGTGTTTTGCTGAGCCTGGGTGGAACCGCTGGCTGTTGCTTGCTCACCGGTTTCTTCAGATATTTTGTACTCTAGCCCTTGTTTGCTTCTTCTGACCGGGGACTGCGTGCCGGTCTCATTCAATATCGCGTTGAGTTGTTCGCAGAGGTCTTCTGCATCAGCGTATTTCAAAGTGATAACTGCTGGTAGCTCTGCATTTTCTTCTCGATCAAGATCTTCTACGAGTTTTTCAATGACAGGATATGCCTCAGGTATCTTACTTATAATAATGATTTTTTTTGTTTCCGGAACGGCTTCAAAGGCTAAGGCACCATGAAGAGAGCCGACAATCTTTTTCTTTTCGTCCTGTGAGCCGAATATATAATCGAGCCAGTCCCTGCTGCCGCTTTCGCTCTCATCGGTAAAAAGTTTATTCAGCAAATCAACCATTTTAACAGGGTCAGAATTATTAAGTGACAATATCTGATACTGATCCTTTTTTAAGTCCGGCGGAACGTCCCAGCCTTCAATCTGCTTGGCTATGGCTTCGAGATTTGTCGCTGAGGCGGTAACGGTAATTTGTTTGAGTATAGGGAAACTGATGACAAGCACAGTATCGGCACTTATCTGTCGTTGCCGACTTCGTTCCCAGTACGGCATTGAACTTTTCTTTGTAATGTCGTAAAGCTCTTCAAGGTAACTTTTAATTTCTTCAGGGTCTGCATGTTTAATTTGAAAATGTCTGGTCTCCAGAAGTCCTGTTGAAGGAACATCAATTTCGGCAACTAGCCTTTGAACCATCTCACGATTATTTTCATTACCGGATATCAGCAATTGTTTTGTTGCGGGCAAGGGACGAATCTCAATGTTGGACTGCAAATTCATACCAGCCATATTTCTAAGCGAATCTTCGACAGCTTTGGCAACTTCTCTTGCATCTACATAATTAAGGTTGATAACGGTTGTTCTTCTGGCTGATGCTGTCTCGGTGCTGTCAAATTTTTCTATCCATTCACTTATTTGAGCCATATCTGTTGCATTTGATTTGACGATTATCCATTTTCGCTTCTGATCGGCAACAAGCACTATTGGTGTTTCGCCAACTTCAATCACTACCGAGCTACCCTTGCCTTGTGTTGGCTGTCCCGGGCCAGGCCTGCTTTGTCTGCCACCTTTGAAAAGTAACTCAAGCATCTGAACTATTTCAGCGGGGTCGCCCTCTTTAAGCTCAAATATTTTTCTCACAACAAGATTGCTATCTGGCTGATCGAACTGGGCAATTACATTTTCAATCCTGATAAGATTTTCGACCGTTTCAATGACTGCTATCTTGTTAGTAGTTTCATCAGCAGTGATATGGCCGTAATCAGCGATCATCGGCGAAATTACCTGCTGCATCTTTGACGGGCTGTAATTCTTGAGTTGGAAATATTTTTCAACAATCTGCGATTTATTATCGATCCTTGACAGAGGCACATCCTCCGGTATCGTTGGCACAACGCCGAGGCGGGCTTTATCGAGAGGCTTAAGGTACAGTACCCGTTCAGTTTCCTCAACGATGATTCCCCTTAACTGCATCGCAGTATAGAGAAGTTCTAGAGCATTTTTACGCGGCATTTTTTTGCTGTAATAAACCGTCAGCTTGCTGGCCATCAGCTTATCGTCCGAACAGATTATTGCCTTGCCTGTCCACTCCTCAAGAGTGGCGATTATCTTGTCCATACCAACATTTTTTAGATTGACTATTTCGCCGGAATCGTTGGAATCTGCAGCAGCGTTAGGGTCTTTGGCTTTTACATTGGGGTCGCTTGCTGCTGGTGCCTGACTGGCGGCAGAAGTTGGGGCTAGCTTTGCGGCATCGGCATTTACAACGGCAGATTTACCAGCAGATTCGCTGGCTTGCGTTTTTTCGACGTTATCTTTTGCGCCGAGCCATATCAATGAACTGACGATAACCAGTGAACCGACTGCATATAATAATTTCCGATGCTTCAACTGTATATCTCCTTATAAAATCTTATATTATTTCATACTTTCAATGTATGCCTGTCTTTGCTCAGGCGGCATATTTTTCAATTTTTCTTCCAACTCTTTACGCTGATCAGGGGACATATTCATCAGCATCTGCATCTTATCCTGTGAGATACTACCGCCGGGTGGGCCGGGTGCGTTTGTTGCATTGACAGGGCCATTGCCCATAGGCGGGCCGTTGGCTCGGTTGACATCGGGCATAGAACCCATAGCAACCAAAACCTCTTTCTTTTCACCTTTCCAGTCTATTACAACACAGGTCGGTTTTATCTCAAGAATTTTGGCACCGTTTATATTATCTCCGACGCTGAGCCACTGGCCGTTCATAAGTGCTTTTTGGCCGAGGATACCCTCGACACTGCTGGGCGGGCCAGGCTCCTGTGGGGTCGGCACAAAAGGATTATTTTTCTTAAGTTCAGCAATTTTCTTTACATCTTCTTCGGCAATCTTTTTGATAAAGTCGTTTTGGTCCGGAGTTTTCCCGATGGCATTGCTAATATTATGCCGGGTTTGCGATATCACCACACGGGCATAAATAAATTTTACCATCAGTAAAAATATAATTACGCCTGCTGCGATAAGCAGTATTCGTGCGGGCTGGACTTTTTTAAGTTTTTCAAAATTAAGCATATCTGGCCTTATTTACTAAATGTTGAAACCGTTATGGTAAAATCAACTTTGTTCCTATCCTTTTCATCAACTTTCAGGCTGAGTTGATCAATCGCGACATAGTAAGGATTCTGTTTCAGCTTCGAGAGAAAATCCAGAGCCTGATCCATTACGCATATAGCTTTGCACTGAAGCTGTAATTTTTTTTCCTTTGTTTTCGCGACGCTGACGTATTGAAGATTCGTCGGATTTATGCCGGACTGCTTGAACTGTTCATTGATTTTATTACTGAAAAGCATCATCTGATTCTGCCTGTCCTTGGGCATTTCAAATACCGGAACAACTGAGAGAATGCCCTGGATTCTGGTTTTGCCGCCTATATCCGCGGCGTTTTGAATACTGCGTAAATTAGCTGCCGTTTTAACTCTTGCGCTGCCCCATTTGCCAAAAGCAGGATCGAGAACCATAAACAGGAATATTGCGAAGACAGCTGCTAATCCGAGCATCAGTGCCCTTTTGTCTTTTCGGCTTATCTGAATATTTCTGAATCGCTCAATAAACAGTTTCATTTAGCTTTCCTCGTAAAGTCTTTATAATCGAAAACCATTGAATACTCCAGCCGATTGTTTTTTTGATCCATCCTTGGCGAAAGAATGTTGACATTTTTAATGCCCTTGACATCTGATAATCCCTGCTGAAATTTATAGAGCATATCGTAATTTGGGCAAAAGCCTCTGATTTTTATCGGCTGGCCTGTCTTGAAGGTGAATTCGTCAACCATCATTCCCTGCGGCAAAGCCTTTTTGATTTTGTCAAACAGCTCCGGCATATCAATTCTCTTTGTGCCGATTTCTCTGCGAATCTGCGTGTTCGCCATAAACCCTTTGAAACTTTGGCCATCTATCTGTTCGTTCATCAGGTTTTCAACATTGTTGCTAGTGGATATATCCATCGCAGGATAAATAATTGCTGCCAGAATAATCACGGCGGCAAATGCGATAACCGCCAATTTTAATGGGGCCGCTGTATTGTTTATCTGCGATTCTTTTTTTCCTGCAAGACGGCCATCAAAAAGATTCAACGGTCTTTTTCTCTCATCGAATATAAGCATCGCTGAACCGATAATCCTTCTGGCTAGGTCGTCGATTTTTTCAAGGCCCTTAATATTAACGTCTGCCAATTTTGTAGCGTTAATTTTCATATATGTTAAATATTCAATAATCTCATTAGCTTTATGTTCTTCAGCGATAACGTAAGTCGGCATTTTTTTGTACTGCGGCCCGAAATTTTCTATACATTGGAAAATCTCATGTCCCATAAGCGAAAGATTGTCAAAATCGGCTTCAACGGTATATGCATCAATCAATTCGCCCTTTTCGATAAGGCACAATCTGGCGGCATATTCAGCAAAAGTTATCACGATAAAATTTTCACATTTGCCACGCAGGCAAAAGCTGGCGTATTCTGTGACGCTTTCGTAATCAAGCACGATGCTGTCTGGGCTGGCTTTTGCCGCCAAATCAGCAAAATGCTCAATCTTTTTCCTATTTCCGGCCGCTATCGTAATCTTAAGCTTGTTTTGTTCTCTATCGTTTTTCCGCCAGGTATAGCACATATCCTCGGCGGCCATCGGCAAAAGACTTTCGGCCTGAACTTTAACTATCGAAGAAAGTTTGCTCTTTTCAATATCAGGCACCGATATATTGTAAAATCCAACGCAACTGCTGTCGAATGCGGCGACAACATGAATATTTCCATCATCAGCATTAATAAGCCCCTTTACGCCCTGCCAGCCCCGGTCGAGGTCTTTTTGCCAGTCAGCCGCAAAGGAATCGCCGTATCTACTAATTTGAGCGGCCTTGACAATATCGCCGTCTTGGCAGAGAGCTATAACTGTTTCAGTATTGTGCAATTTACTGTTCATCAATTTTCCATTCCATAATACATAGAAATTATTCTCGGCTCGTTGCCGCTTCGGTCGATTACCGCTTCGGTGCGGAATTTTAAACCTAAGCCAACTGTTTTTGCTTTGCTACTGACGAGATAAATATCTGATCTGGTTGTAAGCATTTCAGCATATTTTTTAAATTTATCGATGCTCATACCTGAAATATCCATAACGTCTGCAACGCTTATCATAGGTACTGCTCTTTGATGACGGGCATCAACAATATTGTCAGCAAGGTCTGTGTCGTCTTCAAAAAATATCCGCAAAGCCTCACGCGAAGCGGTGTTGACATTTAGCCTGCCCTTTATCCACTGATCATCGGTAACTGTTATTTTATCCGCTATATCTTTAAACGTCTGCATATCAATCTGTCTGGCCTCATCAGATTTCGCATCTTTTTTTTCAGGTTTATCAGGGGTGTTCTTGTCTATCAGGTCTGCAATGCTCTTATAGCCGCCTTGCGGCTTTTTCTCCGCAATCCATTTCGCGTAGGACTTATCAATATTAAGTTTCTCGGCAAGTTCCTGTTGATTAGCGTTGTTGATATTTATCCGCTGGCTATCGTCGGAAGTTTTGTTTTTATCCTTTGAAAAACAGGTCAGCAGCTTTGCCCAGCCTCCCTGTTCGCCGAACAAATACTCATTTTTAATTTCCTTGACCAGAAGCATCTCCCTGATTGTTCTAAAATCTCCGTTCCTTATTACATAGCTTGGCTCAAGGTCAGCATAGTAGCCCTGTTCGGCGCCATCATTTCGCTGGGTGTCATCCTTATCTATCCAATCAAGAACGCTGTCGATAATCGTAGGCGTTATATAATCAAGCTGCTCAAGCTGATCGTACGATGCGGCGTTGATGTTAAGTCTCGAAGAAGCATCAATCACCCGGACATCGACGCGGCAATCGCCTACCTCGACTTCATTGAAATCGCCTTCGTGTTCATACCATCTGTCATCCAGACTGTCATATTCGCGTTCATCCTCATTTAGAACCGCAATTGCAAGCTCAAGGCCTGCACGGGAGGCCCATTTGCCGCGAATCTTCTCGGCGGTATGAGCTACCATCCTCATATCAAGCCTGCTCGACTGCGCAGTAGTAGTGATTATCACCGCGTCAAGCAGCACTACCCACAGCACACCAACAAGAGCAACCGCATTTTTTCTATTATACCTCAATCAGCCTCAACCTCCGGCGAATCTTCTGCTTCCGTTTCCGTTTCAGCAACTCCAAAAGGGTTGTCGCTATCGTTTAAACTCGGCATTCCCGTCCTTGGCCAGTTTGCCATAAAATTGACCTTCATCGGCTGGGATTTGACATCTGGCCAGAACCAAATCGTAACATCAATCATTTCCGGCAGTCTTTTTTGTTCTTTGCTCCACTGGTCGAGCCATTGCGAACCATCCCATAACTTTACATTCATCTCAAGCACGTTCTCAGCGACAACATTGAGTATTCCTCTGGCTTTCGAATCATCCGATGGGTTCGGGCAGCATCTCCTCATAAGATAACTTTTGTCATTTTTGGTTGATACAAAATACTCAACTTCGTAAACATCGCTCTCCGGCTTTGCAACCCTGGTATTCGACATAGAAACGATATAAAACTTTAAATGCTGCAAGCCTGTATCTTCATCAAATTCGCACTGAAACCTGAGGTTGTCAAAATCTGTGTCACGGTAAACATTATACAGGTCATCCTGCATAATCCTTGCCGGGTATCTCATAGCGGCATTTTCGTCCACCGCTTTTTCAACTATTCTGTCGCCTGCGGTGATAGTCCTCAGCCCGGCTACCGCGATAACAGCTATAAAGGCAATTATCGCGACAGAGACAATAATCTCTACGAGCGTAAATCCATTTATAAATTTATAATCCTTGCTGGACATTTAGTTTAGTTTTCCTGTTCCTGTTTCAATTCGGCATTGAGCATCGTTGCCGCTGAAATAGTATATTTGGGACTATCTGCCGGCCATTTTACCGTAATATCAACTTTATACAGTCCCTTGATTTGATATTCTTCTATCTGTATCTCCCAAATATAGTTTTGGTTTTCTTCCTGGATCACCGAGCGCATCTTGTTGTTTGAGATAAACTTGTCAAGCCCGACATAATCAATCAGCATAAGCTGCCTGTCCAGAAGTTCCCATGCTCTGTAGTATTGCCTGCTTAGCACTGAGTTCCTTATACATTTACAGCATATCGCACCAAGCGTTATCGTTGAAGCAGACAGTATCATCGCGGCAACCAAAGCCTCGATAAGCGAAAAACCCTTATTATGTTTCCTTTTAATAATCAATAAACGCCTGCACTCGAATCCTGGGTTTCAAAGTCAAGGTCAACAGATTTAGCAATCAAATCCAGATCACCGCTTTTGGCTTCATAAACATCAACCGTTCCAATGGCAGCGGTAAAAACCAGCGTATAATCCATTCCGGCATTGCCGATACCGATAACAGCTGAGTCGCAGGAACCATCAGGATAAAACCTTATGGCTGATTCATTTTTATTAACCGCGGTATCCTGCGGTTCTTCTGCTCTGGCTGGGTGTATCTGCAACTCGTTTATCTGTCCGTTATCCGGTAAAACTATTTCCCTGATATACTGATTCTTCAAAATCTTTTCCTGCTCATCCATCCTGGCATCGCCGATTACAAGATAAAATTTTCTATTGATTCCATCAACTGCTATTTTGCAGGGCTTTTGCTTTTCAATCGCATAAAGTCTGGCAAATCTGGCAGCCTGAACAATATTTCGTGCCGATTTTGTCAGTTGGATATTTTTATATGTATTGACAAAATGTCCGCCAGCTGCGATTGTCATCAGGCTGATAATAACTACCACGACAAGCAGCTCTATCATTGTAAAGCCGCACCGTCTGGCTAAAATTTTATTCGTTGTAAATGTCCGCATTGTCGCCTTCGCCGCCCTGAGTTCCATCAGCTCCGAAGCTGACAATATCATAACTGCCGACATTTACGCTGCCTTCGGCAATATAGACATAATCATTCTCCCATGGGTCTTTGAGATGACTTTTCTTTATATAAGGCCCTGCCCATTTGTCGCCAAATTCCGATACAGGCTCGATAAGGGAATTGAGCCCTTCGTCGTCAGTTGGGAATCTGCCGCAATCGAGCATAAACCTTTCGACTGCCGATTCAATATTGCTCATATTGCTTCGTGCAAGGTCTCTTTTGGTCTTGCCAAGCCCTCTGAAAACTCTTGGTACAACAACCACAGCAAGCATCGATATTATCAAAACCACCACGAGCAGTTCAACAAGCGTAAAAGCATTTCTTTTATTTATTCTCATTTAGAAATTCCCTTTCAACTCAACACTAAAAACTAATGACTAAAAACTAAACAGTTATCCCGCCCATATCCATTGCGATAATCGGCAAAAGTGCACCAGCAATAATAAAGGCTATCACAAGACCTAATAGTAATATCAGCACCGCAGGCAGCACAGCCATAAACCTGTTTATCGCGGCATCAGCTTGTGCGTCAAAAGTATCAGCGGCATTTAACAGCAACTCATCAAGCTTGCCGGTATGTTCGCCTATGGAAACAATCTGCACCAACAGCGGCGGAAACATACCGGATTGCCCCAGCGGTTCAGCCAGCGAATCGCCCGCGCAAACCTTGTCGCTGACTTTATCGATTTCGTGAGCCAGCACCTCATTGCCAAGAGTATCGCGAACAACTTTCAATGCATCAAGTATCGTAATTCCACTTTTGGTAAGCGCCCCGAGCGTACGGGTAAACCTTCCAACTGCTATGCTTTTAATCACCGAACCCAGCACAGGCACTTTCAGCTTGAATCCATCCCAGTCCATTCTTCCGGCTGGTGATTTTTTCCATTTGAGAAAACCTGCGGTGATAAATATCACAAGCAAAAAAACGATCCATCCGTACGAGCCGAAAAAATCGCTCACACCCATCAGTAGCTTTGTCGGCCATGGTAAAATGCCTACTCCGCCAGTGATGCTTTCGAGCATCTTCGGCAATATAAATCTTATCACCACGAACGATGACACAACGCCGAGAACCAGCACAAACAACGGATATGCAGCGGCTGTTTTCATACCCGATCTGACTTTTTCGTCCCTGTCCAGTAGCTTTGCGAGTTGGCCTACCGTCTGCTGCAATATGCCGCCGGTTTCGCCGACTCTGACCATCGAAATATACAACGGCGAAAAAATCGTATCGTGCTTTTCCATCGCCTGCGATAAACTGCTGCCTGAACGGACGGATTCGCAAAGCTGGCCAAGAACATCCCTGACGGATTTTTTGTGATGGCCGTTGTGAAGAATTTCGAGGGCATTAAGCAATGGCAAGCCGGAACTAAGAGCAGTGCCAAGCTGAGCCGTCATCGCGGCAATATCTTTATTGCTGACTTTGCCGCCGCCAAATAAATTTATCGCTAAAGTTTTTTCTTGTACCTGATGTTCCGATGCACTGACTTCGGATATGTCAATTACGAACCTACTCTGCTTTGCGAGCGTTGCAACTGCATTTTTTCTATCCGCAGAATCTACGCTGCCCCGTACCTCTATGCCTGTTCCATCAACAGCTGTATAATTAAAACTCGTCAAACCGAACTCCGTTTTGTTTGGTTTTTGTTTTTATTCCTCAATCGACTGGGTAACCCTTAAAACCTCTTCCGGCGTGGTTATGCCGTTAAGGATTTTTGTTATGCCATCGTGCCTCATACTTATGTGGTCAGGTGGTGCGGCACGGACAATATCTTCCGTCGTAGGTCTGGCTGATATCATTTTCCGCAGCGAATCTGTTACCCGCAAAAGCTCATAAATGCCCGTTCTGCCCTTCATTCCGCTGTTACTGCACTCATTGCAGCCTGTGCCGTAATAATATTCCCCGTCCGGCTCTAGTGTTATCGAATTATTAAGGCTGGCCAGCAAATGAGCATCAGGGGTATACCGGGTTTTGCAAAAACTACAAACTGTTCTTATAAGTCTTTGTGCAAGAACGCCCTCAAGCGAACTTGCAAGCAGAAAAGGCTCGATACCCATATCAATAAGCCTTGTAACCGCACCAGCAGCGTCATTGGTATGCAGAGTACTAAAAACCAAGTGGCCGGTCAGGGCCGCCCTGATTGCAATTTCCGCTGTCTCTTTATCACGGATTTCACCAACCATCACAATATCAGGGTCTTGTCGCAATATGTGCCTTAACCCTCGCGCAAAGGTAAGCCCGCGTCTGGGGTTTACCGGCATCTGTATTATCCCCTCAAGCTGATATTCGACGGGGTCTTCAATTGTGATTATCTTTTTGCCTGGCGTGAAAATATGATTCAATGCCGCATAAAGTGTGGTGCTTTTGCCGGAGCCTGTCGGGCCCGTAACAAGTACGATGCCGTGCGTCTTGGTCAGACATTTTTCAAATCCGCCGAGCGTACCACTGCTCATACCAAGTTCTTCAAGCCCAATCAGAGCATTAGAACGGTCAAGTATTCGCATGGTTATTGATTCGCCATAAATTGTCGGCACTGTCGAAACACGAATATCAACCTTGCCCTTGTCGCCGACAAACTCGATATGGCCATCCTGCGGAACAAATCTTTCCGCGATATCCATATTGGCCATAATTTTGATTCTTGAAACTATCGCGGCCTGGAGTCTCTTGGGCGATGGCGATTTTTGAACTAACATACCGTCAACACGGTACTTAATGCTAACCTGATGCTCGAACGGTTCAATATGAACGTCGCTTGCCTTGGAGCCTATGGCTTCGAGAAGTATCAAATTCACCAGATTAACAAGCGATGGCTGCCTTGCCAATTCGTGAAGCTTGGTAGGCGATAACTCCTCATCGTCAGCTGCTGCAGACAATTTGGATTCTTTTGGTGCAAGATTTTCAAGCATTCGGGCAACATTGCTGCCGTAAAATTTCAATATGGCCTGTTCGAGGTCCTTACTGTTTCCATAGTATCTCTTTATAGGACAACCAGTTACAATTCGCAAATCCTCGATTGCCTTTACTTGAAAAGGATTTGCCATTGCCACTTCCAGCTTGCCGTTGCCCTTGGCAATAGGTAAAAGATTGTATTTGGATACAAGTTCTGATGGAACTAAATCCAGAATTTCTTTGGGGATGCTTATATCCTCAAGTTTTGCTTTTTCTATTCCAGCCTGAATACTCAATGCCTCGTAAAGCTGGCTGGTTGTTATATACCCCAAGTCCAGCAGTATCTGCCCAAGCTTCCCGCCGTCCTTTTCCTGCTGTTCCAAGGCCAATCCAAGCCTGTTATCGTCCAGCCAGGATTTTTCACAAAGCACCTGACCAAGTTTTTTTCGTTCCAATATTTGCAAAATAACCCTTTGTCCCGCTGAAAAACCCGCTAAATTTAATTATATTTCAAAAAAAGACTTATAGCAACAACTAAAGCCGGAAAGAAGAATCTGCTTAAACAGCCGTTTTAATATATATAAGACGAATGAAACCGGCAATTGTTGCTCAAAAAATTATTTTTTTTAAAATATTTTTGGTGCCCTCTGTGAAATTCCTGCATTTTACGGCTTTTTGTTTTACTGATAGACGCTGAACCTGTATCCTAATGCAATGTTTGAGCCGGAGCGCATACACTATCTGAATCGAAACTCTGCCTGTCATCGCGACTATGTCCTCTACTGGATGGGGGCCAGCCAGCGAACCATCTGCAATCATGCCCTCGAATATGCCGCGTATCAGGCAAATCTGCTAAATAAGCCGATTGTTGTGTATTTTGGACTGACACCTGATTTCCCAGAGGCAAACCTGCGGCATTATGATTTTATGCTTAAAGGTTTGGCCGAAGTTGATGCAGAGCTAAAAAGACGAGGCATAAAATTTGTGCTTCAGCTAACCAGCCCTGAAATAGGTGCAACCATACTTGCTAAAAACGCCTGTATGGTTATAACGGACATGGGCTACCTGGCAATTCAGCGGAAATGGCGAAAATATACCGCCCAGAAAATCGATTGTCCGCTGATCCAGGTTGAATCTGATGTAATCGTTCCTGTCGGGATTGTTTCAAATAAGCGGGAATACGCCGCCCGAACTATCAGGCCGAAAATATTAAAGCATCTCGACCAGTTTATGAAACCTCTAATTTCTATCGACCTGAAAAAGGATTCGACCAAGCTTGCTTTCGATGGTCTTGACTTAACGGATATAGATAACATTATTGATAAATTGAAAATTGATAAAGCTGTCAAACCGTCAGAATATTTTTTGCCGGGCCAGATGCAGGCACAAAAGCTGCTCGATGAATTTGTCTCAGACAAACTCATAAATTATGACACTGACCGAAATGACCCCTCTATTGATGGATTATCTAATATGAGTCCGTACCTGCACTTTGGCCAGATATCGCCGCTGGATATCGCGATGAAAGTTAAACAGCACCAATCCGAATCTGCCGATGCGTATCTTGAGGAATTGATAATCCGCAGGGAGCTTTCGATGAATTTTACGCACTTTACGGATAATTACGATAAATACTCCTGTTTGCCGGGCTGGGCCAAGGCAACGCTCCAATCGCATAAGAAAGATAAGCGTCAGTATGTTTATACTCTGGAGCAGTTAGAAAATGCTAAGACGCATGACGATTGCTGGAACGCAGCACAAAACCAAATGCTCACCACCGGCAAGATGCACGGGTATATGCGGATGTACTGGGGCAAAAAGATAATCGAATGGACAAATGCTCCGCAAACGGCATTCAAATTTATGCTGTACCTTAACAATAAATATGAAATCGACGGGCGCGATTCAAACGGCTTTTGCGGTGTTGCATGGTGCTTCGGCAATCACGACAGGCCATGGACACCCCGCAGTATTTTCGGCACAATCCGATATATGAACGAAAAAGGCTTGCAAAGGAAGTTCGATACCGCTAAATATATCGAGAAAATATATACCCTTGAAAAAAAGGATCATAAATGAAAATTATCGCGGATGAAAATATACCGTTTATCGAAAAAGCACTCAAATCAGTAGCTGATGTGGAACTGGTAGCCGGCAGAGCGATTACGCCTGTAATGCTTAAAAATGCGGATGCCCTGCTGGTTCGCAGTATCACAAAAGTCATCGCCGAACTGCTCGAAGGCTCAAAAGTTAAATTCGTCGGCACTGCCACCATCGGCACAGACCACATTGATATCGATTATTTGAAATCCAAAGGGATAGGTTTTTCATCGGCACCCGGTTCAAATGCAAATTCTGTCGCGGAATATATAACCGCTGCGATGCTTACAATCGCTGAGAAAAAAAATATCACGCTCGAAGGAAAAACGCTCGGCATCATTGGCGTAGGCAACGTCGGCTCACGCGTCGAGAAAAAGGCTCTGGCGTTGGGTATGAAAGTTATATGCAATGACCCGCCGCTGCAAAGACAAACCGGCGATACCAGCAAGTACCGCCCTATCGAGGATATCTTCGGCTGCGATATAATAACCGTGCATACGCCTTTGACAAAATCCGGCGAAGATAAGACATACCATTTATGTGATGAGAACTTTTTTAAATCGGTCAAGGCTGGAACGATATTTTTCAATTCATCCAGAG
>CAMDDF010000022.1 GCA_945890885.1 Candidatus Kuenenia stuttgartensis
GAAATGGTTAATAACAATAATTGCACTACTAATACTTGTTGCAGGTGCCGCTCAGGGGTCAATGATAACATTTGAAGATATTGCTGACGGACAGCCCGGCTCGATAACAAATCCTCTTGAGACATCCGATTTTATAGATGTCTATATTTCCCTTGATGTCCCGTTTTTTGCGATGGATATTGTAGTTGCTGTTTCAGGTCCGGCCCAGATAGTTTATGCGACAGGTATAGATACTGCTGCTGATTTTGGATGGGATGTTCCACAGAGCAATAACCCCATTTTCAGTACTGATAGTGTGGAAATTGGTCTTGCTGTCGATATATGGGGGTTAAAAAATGCAGGCCAGGCAGCGAAAATAACGCTGAAGGCACTTGGTCAGGGACAGGTTATTTTGAGTCTTTCAAATGGGACTAATTTTGAAAAATCTACAGATCATCTTTTTGGAAAAGTTCAGGCAAACGATACGCTGACAATTTATCAGACCGCACCGGAGCCGACAACCATCGCCCTGCTGCTTCTTGGAGCGATGATGTTTAAAAGTCACAGAAAATACTAAAGAGTCATCTAAATCCTCCTTTCGAGTGGAGCCTCATCGGACGGTGAGGCTCTTTTTATTTGATTTTGCTTGAAAGACTCATCAGATTGGCTATTATCTAAGTAAAAATTGAGATACGACCATTTATAGGAGTTTTAAATGTATATTCTGCCCGCGATAGATTTGCGTGATGGCAAATGCGTCAGGCTTATTCAAGGGGAATACCACAGGCAAATAACCTACCAGGATGATCCCGCCAAACAAGCTAAGAGTTTTGTCGATGCGGGTGCAATATGGATTCATCTTGTCGATCTCGATGGTGCCAAAGTTGGCAGGCCTGTCAATATTGAGTCCGTAAAGGCAATAACTGCAGTAAAAGGGGCTAAATATGAGCTTGGCGGTGGTATTCGTGATGAAGACGATATCAAAATGGTCATAGATCTTGGCATCGACCGGGTTATTATCGGAACAAGTGCAGTCAATGAATTTGACTGGTTTGCTGAGATGGCGGAAAAGTTTCCAGGAAAAATAGCCCTTGGGCTGGATGCGAGAGGTTCAAAAGTAGCATCGCATGGCTGGACAAAAAGCTCTGCCAGGCTTATTCATGATTTTGCGCAGGAAGCATCAAAGCTGCCGATTTCCGCGATTATTTATACTGATATATCGAAAGATGGGATGCTTTCGGGGCCGAATTTCGAGCGGACAAAACAGCTGGCCGATGACGTGAAAGTGCCGATCATCGCAAGCGGTGGAGTTTCAACCATCGAAGACATACAAAAGCTGGCGCAAATGAACCTCGAAGGCGCAATCGTCGGCAGAGCGCTTTACGAAGGCAGTCTTAAACTTGAAGATGCTATCGAGGCAACGAAATAGCTATTCGCTCGCAAGTGCATCAACACCAAGCATTTGTGATATTCGGTCAAAATCATCGAGGCTGTAAAAATCGATTGTTATTTTGCCTCTTTCGCCATTTTTTTTCGTTTGAATGGTAACATTCGTCCCTATCGACCTTTTGAATTTCTGTTCGAGGTCTAAAAGATGCGTGGATTTTTTGATCGGGTTATCTGTCAGTTCAGCTTGACCTTGGAGATGTTTTTTTACCCATTTTTCAACTTCACGAACACTCAACCGCCCTGCCATTGCACGATTCGCGATTTTTCTTCTCAGGTCATCACTTGGCAGAGCAAGGATTGCTCTAGCGTGGCCCATACTGAGCCTGCTGGAAGCTACCATTGCCTTTATGTCTTCAGGTAAATCCAGTAGCCGCATATAGTTAGCGACAACGGAGCGGTTTTCGCCAAGTCTTTCAGCGGCTTCAGTTTGAGTTATTGCGAAAGATTCTATATATTTATGATACGCTTTTGCTCTTTCTATCGCATTTAAATCTGCCCTGTGGATATTTTCGACGAGAGCTATTTCGAGCATCTGCTCATCGGTGGCTTGTTTTACCAGTGCGGGAATTTTATCCAGACCAGCCATCTGTGCGGCCCTGAGTCTTCTTTCGCCTGCGATTAATTCATACCCCCCTGCCACGTTTCTGACGAGAATCGGCTGAATCACACCGTTTGCTCTTATAGACTGGGCAAGCTCCTCCAGTTTTTCGGTATTCCATTCGGTTCGTGGCTGATACGGGTTGGGGGTTATTCTGTCAACGGCAAGGTCTTTTACCATTTTGCCCTGTTCCTGGCTGTTCAGGATATTTTGAGTAGCCGGTGCAGCTTCAAGCTCCTTTTTTATGCTGGAAATGCCTTCCTCCGCTTCATCTGCAAGATTTATCGGTCCAAGAAGGGCTTTAAGTCCCCTGCCGAGATGTTTTGGTTTCTCTTTTTTGTTTGTCATTTGTGTCCTCCCTGACGATCGACAGGAATAATATGGGTTTATGTTAGAATATCGACATTTGGACTGATTTTAAAGCAGTCATTGCAGAATAGCTAGAAAAAAGTAAATTTATTTAAAATTGTTTCACGTGGAACATTTTTCGGAGGTGTCTGCTGCAATACTCGGTGTTCCACGTGGAACACGTAATAAAATAGCCTGCGGATAGGAAAGCTATTTCTTCAACCATTCGTTTAGATTTTTGGCTAATATCTGAACATCTTTTTTTACAAGAATGTTTTGCCGTATAGATTCAGGTACCTTAAGAGCTTTCATTGAAGACTCTGCTTTACTCCAAAGACGTTGCGACTTAGCCGGGCTATCTGACAAGTAGATCTCAGTAACAATTTCCTGAAGCTGATTTAATTTAATTGTATCAAAATTATTATAATAATTATTAATTATTTTTTTTTGGTATTTACTGTAGTCTTTCATATAAGTCCTTATATTGAAAATATTTATGTTTCAAAACAGTTATTAAGTCGAGCCCGGCACATCCTTATTAAAACATAATCTTGTCGGCTGATTATGGTCCAAAATATTATTATAAATTATAAATATTCCAATAAAATATTATCGGACGTTAATTTTGTCTTGCAATCGCTATGTGGTAGGGGTGCAATATTGCATATACAGAATATCCATAATTTAGATTTCAAAGAAATCCTTGATTTAAATATATATAAACAGTAAAATAGCTCGGCTTACGGGTGTTTTGTGTTGCTTGATTGTGCCGTAAATTGCACATCAAGGCCGTTGCCGCAATCTCAGTTTGCATAAACTGTGTAAAGTGTTAACCCTAATTTTAGTGAGGGATGCTATGGACAATTTTAAGCCCGAATTAGTGGATGTCGAAAGACCCAATTTATATCGTAATCTTTTTCCGTATTCGGAATTTCCAAAGGTTGAATTTGATGGCATGGTAGCTCCATACGATATTCCGGAAGACATCTGGATTACCGACACCACGTTTCGCGATGGCCAGCAGGCTCGCCCGCCTTATACGCCTGAGCAGGTGCTTCATATTTATGACTTGCTTCATAAGATAGATGGCGGAACGGGATTGATTCGCCAGTGCGAATTTTTCCTGTATTCGGAGAAAGATAGAAGGGCTGTAGACCTTTGCCTTGAAAGAGGTTACGAGTTTCCACAGATTACCGGCTGGATAAGGGCAGTTGCCGCGGATTTTAAGCTTGTTAAGGAAATCGGCCTAAAGGAAACAGGCATTTTGACCAGTGCCAGCGATTATCATATTTTTCTGAAGCTCAAAAAAACCCGCAGGCAGGCGTTGAATTCATACCTTGACATTGCAAAAGCGGCTCTTGACGAAGGCATAATACCAAGATGCCATCTTGAAGATATTACCCGGGCTGACTTCGATGGTTTTGTGCTTCCATTTGGTGCGGAGTTGATGGAACTTTCCCGTAAATATAATTCGCCGGTGAAAATACGGCTATGCGATACGCTTGGTTTTGGTGTTACCTTTCCGGGTGCAACTTTGCCGAGAAGTGTTCCCAAACTGGTCAGCGGCCTAAGAAGAGTCGGTGTTCCCGCGGAATGGCTCGAGTGGCACGGCCATAACGATTTGCACAAAGTAGAGGTTTGTGCCGCTACCGCATGGCTTTACGGATGTGCCGCTGCCAATACGGCTATCTTTGGTTTTGGCGAAAGAACCGGCAATCCGCCGCTGGAGGCATTGGTTGTTGAACACGCGCAGTTAAAGGGCATGAAGGCGGGCGTGGATTATGCTGCTATCACGGAGCTTGCTGAGTATGCAAGAACTGAATTGAATTTTTCTATTCCAGCAAATTATCCGCTTGTCGGCAGGGATTTCAATGTTACCCGTGCTGGTATTCACGCAGATGGTCTGCTCAAGAATGAGGAAATTTACAACTGCTTTGATACTTCTAAACTTCTTAACAGGCCCGTTGGTGTTGCTATTACGGATAAAACCGGAGCGGCAGGGATCAAGCATTGGATAGAGTCGCGTCATAAAATTGAAATTCCAAAGCATGATCCGAGAATTACAAGTATCAAAGATAAAATTGACGCAGAGTATGTTGATGATCGTATTTCCGCGATTTCTGACGAGGAAATGGAAAGATGGCTGTTGGAAGAATTCGGCGATGATATGCCGGCTAAAAGATAGTCGCTGGGTTCTGTTATGATTAAGGCGGTATTGCTGGATTTAGGTGAGACTTTGTTGACTTACGGCAAAGTGGATGTGTTGTCTGTGTTTAATCAGGCTTGTCGTCAGAGCTATGATTATCTCAAAGGCGCAGGTCAGCCGGTCGGGAGTTTCCGCAGCTATACGATGCGTAATCTGTTTTCAATTAGGTTTCGCTGTTTGGTTTCATTTATAACCGGCAACGATTTTGATTCGCTTGACGTGATGAAGAAACTTGGACAAAAGCACGGCTTTAATTTGACTGAGGCTCAATGGGAGCATGTCAGCTGGATATGGTATGACGCAATAGGAAAACTTGCCAAAGTTGAACCTGATATAAGCGATACGCTTGAGAAGCTGCGAGCTATGAATTTGAAGATTGGGATACTTTCAAATACCTTCGTTCACTCCTCGACATTGATCAACCATTTGAAGCAGCTGAATATATGGCACTTTTTTGATGAAGCGGTGTTCAGCTATGAGTTCAGATTTCGAAAGCCAAGCAAAAAGATATTTCTTGCAACGGCGGAGAAAATCGGAATTGAGCCGCAAAATATTCTTTTCGTAGGCGACCGTGTTTGGGCCGATATTAAAGGTTCGATGAATGCCGGCATGACGGCGGTTTTGAAAAACGCATATACCAATTATGGAAAACGCACGCCGAAGGGTTCTTATAAGATTGAAAATCTCTCCGAGCTACCTGCGTTGATAGAGAAAATAAATAAATAAAAGGTTTACAATGGTAAAAGAAGCAGCATATCAAAAGTGTATCAATCCAAAATGTGGTGCCCAATTCGATACTGGTCAGTCAATTTTCAAGTGCCCCAATTGCGGGGATTTGCTCGATATACTTTATGACTGGGACAAGATTGAGGTTCCAGCCAAGATGAGTGATTTTGCGAAACGCTGGGCAGGGCGGGATAACCGGCTGGATTTTTCCGGCGTTTGGCGGTTTCGTGAACTCTTAAATTTCTGTGACGATAAACATAAAGTCAGCGTAGGCGAAGGACAGACGATTCTTCAGTGCAACGATTTCATCGCCAAAGAGATCGGAATGAAGAACGGGTGTCTGCATCTTCAGTATGAAGGTATGAATCCGAGCGGTTCGTTCAAAGATAATGGAATGACGGCTGCATTTAGCCATGCAAAAAAAGTTGGCGCCATATCGTGCGCGTGTGCTTCGACGGGCAATACCAGTGCCGCAGTTGCGCTTTATGCTCACAGCGTCGGTATCAAATGCACCGTATTTATAGGTTCTGGCAGAATCGCTTTCGGAAAGCTCAGTCAGGCGATGGATTATGGCGCTCAGACTATTCAGATTCGCGGAGATTTTGATGACTGTATGCGTCAGGTACAAGATGTTTGCACCGAACTTGGTCTTTACCTTTTGAATTCACTCAATCCATTTCGGCTTGAAGGCCAAAAGACAATTATGTACAGAATCATCGAAGCGATGCAGTGGAATATTCCTGACTGGATTGTTGTGCCCGGCGGAAATCTCGGCAATAGCAGTTCGTTCGGCAAGGCCTTTATGGAGCTGAAGCAGCTTGGTTTGATAAATAAAATTCCAAGACTTGCAATAATAAATGCATCAGGTGCCGATACGCTTGATTATCTTGTAAACAAAAAAAATCTCAAGTGGAACAAGGGTTATGTTGATAATTCGATAATTGACGATTTTTATGCTGAGCTTACAGCCAAAAAATTCTCGCCACATACCTGTGCCTCTGCGATTGAAATTTCAAGGCCCGTGAATCTCAAGAAATGTCTTCGGGCAATTGACGTTTGCAATGGAGTTGTTATATCTGTGCCGGATAATGAAATCGTTGATGCCAAAGCATTGATAGGCAAGTACGGGCTAGGTTGTGAGCCTGCTTCGGCGGCTACCGTTGCGGGATTGAAGCATCTGCTTGCTGATGGCGTCATTAGTACTGATGAAACGGTCGCGTGTGTTCTTACCGGCCACGCTCTTAAGGACCCTAATGTTACGGTTAATTATCATAAAGAGCGGCAGGGCTGTTATTCTAATCCGCCTGTCGAGGTCGATAATGATTTGCAGAAAATTATCAGTCTGATAAAATGATTGAAAGGGTTTCGCTATGGATTACTGCAAAAAAAGTTGCGGTGTTTTAGCATTATTTTTTGTCCTGATATTGTCTTCGCCGTTTTGTTATGCCCAGCAGGACAGAGAGGCTCAGCAAGCGGAACGCGACAGGCTGATGCAGGAAAAAGTTACTGCTGCTGAGCAGGACATCGATGCCAAATTAAAGCCCGTTCTTGAGCAGGTCAATACCGGCGAGGTCATAGGCAATGAAGATATTGTTATACTCAAAGATATTTTAAAATCTAATCTTCCGTATGTTCTGCGTATGCAGCCGGAAAGCCAGAGCAAGTTTTATCTGCTAAGTGCCTGGACTAATTATTATGCGAATGAAAATCAAAAAGCTGTTCAGGATAGCGTAAAGGCTTTCAAGGCGGATTCGCAATACGCGGATGCACGGGCAACAGTTGCCGCAATGGCACTGATGAATCGCGACTATGCTCCACTGACAATGCTCAATGGTTATTATCAGAAAAAAGAACGTCCACAGCAACAGCCACGTGAGAACAGAAGAACAGCTACGCCTGAACAACAAATGATGCCTGGCGGAATGCCTGGGCCGATGGCTCCTATGCCTATGATGGAAGCGCCAGTGGCGTACTCGACCAGCAGCAGTAGCGGCGAAGGTGTGCTGAATATAAATATGGAATCTTTGATATTTGATCTCATCAACAAACCGTTGGGTGTCGAAAATTTCGTCTGCCTCAATTACGAAAATCTTGCTATGGCTACGAAGGGGCGATTCTACAGTATCCTTTTATGGAAAACAAATTATCTTGACACAGCGGAAGCACGTCAGAAAAGTCGGCTGTTCGACAATGGCAATGAAACGCCATCGCAAGTCGAATCGGTGGCTGGAGAAAAATCTCCGGACTTTGAAGCTTTCAAGCATTTATATCGGAATAGCCTTACTGTTGATAATGCCGCTTTCGTTGTGGTAAATGCTGACAGGAAACCAGACAAGCAGGCGATGGTTGATTTTTTGTTGCTTAACTCAGGGCCTTGGGCAAATGCAGTTTTGCTGGACCCATCTAATAAAACGGAGTCTATCCTGAGTAAAATTAAAATTGATGGCCCACTCTTAATCCTTGTGCGCGACAATTCCATACTTTATGCAGGCTCAGCAGAAGGAATCTTGCCATTGCTGATTATGAAAAAACAACTTGGAGCTGATTTTGATGTGCCCGTTGCTCCGTCTGATACACCGTTGGAGCCTGTAGATGCCAATATACAGACACAATCGCAGGATACTAATGAAATTGTTGAGCAGGAAACTGCGCCAATAATTCAGGAAAAGCCCCAACCCAAACCCAAAGATGAATCGCAGGTGTTGACTGAAAGTATCGAGGCTCAAAATCTATATCAGCTTGCTGAGATACATTTCAAGAAGGGCAGATATATCGGATATAAGAAATGTGTTGATGCGTGCCGGGAAATAATTGAGAAATATCCCAGCACTGTCGAGGCGCAAAAAGCCAAAGAAATGCTCCGGCAACTGCCTAGTGACAAAAGAAAATTATACGGCATCACCGAAGAAGAACTTAACTAGTTATCATATTGCTGTAATTCGATTTTAATAATTCTGAATTCACATTTATTCGGCCGCTTGGGGTTTGTCTCGATATTTTTAATAAAAGGCCAAAAACTTTTGGGGATTTTTGTTCAATTCATTTTGCAAGGGCGGATTTGTTTATTAAGTTTTAGGTGTAAGGTTTAATAACGAGGAGTATAAATCATAACGGCTTCTTCTCTCCTCCTCCATAAAGGCTGGCCCTAATGTCAGCCAACGAATTAGTTCTGCCTCAGGGGATGAGGCAGAACTTTTTTTATGCGCACCTTTTTCTGTTACTTTATTTAATAGTTCACCTCAAGTCTTTATTTCAAAGCAGGTTGTGTGATCGCTGACGGAGAATTCACAGGTATATCGCCGAATTTTAGCATTATTTTCGATAAAATTGCATTGACATACTAAATATTGTTTTTATTATACAATAAGGCCAATATATAGTATCAGGAACGATTATCTTTATTATTTCGTGGGCGAAATGTAACCGTGAGATGTCCTTTTTGCAAAGAAGACAGTGATAAGGTGATCGACTCCCGAAGCTCCGAGGGCGGACGGGTGATTCGTCGGCGAAGGCAGTGCCTCAAGTGCGACAGGCGATTTACAACTTATGAAAAAATTGGGGAATCTTTCAAACTCAATATTGTCAAAAGGGACAACACAAGAGTTCCTTATGACCGTGAAAAAATTATTGCTGGCCTGCAAAAGGCTTGCTATAAACGCCCGGTTTCAGCAGAACAGATACAGGCAGTGGCAGATAGAGTCGAAGAAGATATTTTCAAGTATTCCGATAAAGAAGTTTCTTCCATCTTTGTTGGCGAAAGTGTAATGCGTCATCTGTGCGGAGTTGACAAGGTTGCCTATATTAGGTTTGCCAGCGTTTATAGAAAATTCAACGATGCTGGCGAACTGCTTGATGAGGTTAGTCAGACGATTAAAGACCAAAATAGCACAGATCAGCCGGAACTGTTTAATTGACAATTTAATTTGATAATTAAGCCGTTAAAACTTTCATTGGCCCCCAGTTTAGCAAGGGGGTGATACATACGACAGGAGGTTGGCTATGTTAAAAGTTATAAAATCAGACGGAGTTGCAGAGGATTATATCAGCAGTAAGATTCTGCGGACGTTGCATAATTGCCTTGCGAAAACAGAGCAGGACAATATAACCATCGCGGAACAGCTGACGGAGGCGATCACTTTTTATCTTTACAACAAAGTAGATAGAAGAGTTATTACCAGCTCTGAAATGCATTCCATTTTAAAAGTCATTCTTGCTTCATCGGGCTTTGAAGATGCAGCGGGAAATTTGCACGAACACCATTATCATCGGCTTATTAAGCGCAGCAGAGTTTTTGTTGTAGATATTGATATTCAAACGCTCTATGATGCAAAGATGTTTCATGATATAAAAAATATGGGGATTTTCGAACAGTGGAACAAATCGAAAATTGTTGAATGGGTGCGGGCAAATACAGAGCTGGATTATCTCGATGCAAGGGCGGTTGCATCGGCAGTTGAAGAAAAAATATTTACGACAAATCTTACCTGCCTGACGACAGGACTCATAAGACAGTTTGTTTTAGCTGAGACTGCCGAGTTAATGATAAATTTACAGTCGCTGAATATTCCGCTTTCATCGGTTCATGATGAATGCCTCATTGCAGAGGATGATTGCCTGGCTGAAACAATAAACGAAGAAGAATATATTATGACATAAAAAAAGGCAGGTTTTTTAGGCCTGCCTTTTAATCGTTTTGAGACTATTTTAATTCCGCATCAATCCAGCCGAGCAGTTCCCTGAGATCGTTCATATTAATATCGCCCATGTGAGCTATTCTGAATGTTACATCTTTGAGTTTGTCATAGCCATTCCCAAAAATAGTATTGTGCTTTTGTTGGACAGCTTTGATTACCTCACCAACATTAATATTTTTGGTGTTTTTAATTGTTGTCAGCGTGTTAGAAGCATACTTTTCCTCCGCAAAAAGAGCAAAATTCTTCTTTGCCCATCCGCGGACATAGTCGCCCATTTCTTTGTGTCTTGCCCAGACGTTTTCCATACCTTCATTAACGAACTTATGGCATTGATAGTTGATTGCCATAATGTGCGGAATCGTAGGCGTTGTTGGTGTCTGATTTTTTGCAGCAGACTTGGCAAATTCCTGGAAGTCAAAGTAGTAACCTCTGTATTTGACATTTTTGCTTTTCGCAATCGCTCTGTTGCTTACAGCGAAAACTGTGCATCCCGGCGGAATCGCAAATGCTTTCTGCACCGAAGCAAAAGTTATATCCCAGCCAAGCTCGTCAAAATGCAGCGGCATACCGACCATCGCTGAAACAGCGTCGACGAAGACCAGAACATCAGGATATTTGGCTTTCATCATTTTGCTTATTTCATAAACAGGGTTTATAACGCCGGTACTTGTTTCGCTGTAAACCAGCGTTATCGCTGCGTATTTACCGGTGGCAAGTTTTTTGTCAATCTCTTCCACAGTATTAGGCTGGCCCCATTCCGCTCTCAATTCTTCAACATTTCTGCCGCATGATTTCACAACGTCAGCCCATTTGTCGCTGAAGGCTCCGCACATACACGACAGCACTGTCTCGTTATGGTCAACGCAGTTTCGGATCGCTGCTTCCCATATACCAGATGCACTTGAGGTGCTGATGAAAACATTCTGCTCAGTAAAGAGCATTTTTTTGAGCATTGTAATAGTTTCTTCGTGAAGCTGCGAATACTCTTTTCCTCTGTGGCCAAGAGTGTATCTGCTAAGTTGCTCCAAAACATCAGGCAAAACATGCACTGGTCCTGGAATGAACAATTTGGGCGGGTTTTTCCAGTCTGTCATTTTTTAGCTCCTATTTATGGGTTAAAATTAAATTTTTACTCATTAAAGTTTATTAACAGTCAGGCCTGAATAAATCTTCGGGTGGAAGAATGTCGATTTCTGCGGCATCTTTTCGCCTGTTGCAGCAACGGCCTGTACCTGTTCAATTTTTGTTGGATTCATAAAAAAGACGAGCTGTTTGTCGCCGCTGTCAACAAGCTTTATAGATTTGTTGATAGCATCGCCAATGTCTTTTATATATTCGATATTCGTTTCGGCAGCAAGTTGCTTGTCGCCTATGCCGAGAATACCATCGAGAATAACTGTATGCAAAACGGAAACGTCCAGCGATTTTGAAGCCTTGCTAAGTGCTGGGGCAAGTTTGTCCATCACAGCAAGAGTTCGCAGAACAATACAATAAAAAGCGTTATCCTTTACATAAAGGCCGAACGCAACTTTATCAGCATCAAAATTTTGCTTCATCATAGCAAACATCTTGTCCTTCTGACTGAGCGAAAACTTTGTTATTTCAAAATCTTTTTCGAGACCTTTGAGAAGTTTTGTGCTGTCAAAACCGGACAGGTTACCCACAAGCCGATGCGTCGGCAAAATCACAAGTCCTTTGTTGTGCATATTGACAAAGGTCATCATGCAGTGCTGGGCTGCCGGATTTTGCGTGAGATTATAATAATTCAGAGACGTTTCGTACCTGTGATGGCCGTCAGCAATAACAGTGTCTTTGTCCGCCATCATTTTGACGATGGCTTCTATATTCTGAGTTTTTTGTATGGCAAACAAACGATGCCGGGTTCCATCTTCATCGGTAGCATCAATCAAGGTCTTGCCGTTGGCGCTTTCAGCGATAATTTTATCGGCAATCTTTTGCGGATCATCATAAAGCATAAATATCTGGCCGAACTGGGCTTTGGTGGCTTTCATAAGGTTAAGCCTGTCCGCCTTTGGACCTTCAAGGGTTCTTTCGTGGGGTTTTACATTCGTGCCGAATTCTACCACCTTGCCAAGAGCAATAAAGCCGCTCCGCTGAAATTTCTGGTTGGCGGCATCGAAATCCTGCACATAAGCATAAATTGACGGTTTTTCATCTGCCAGCAGAGCTTTTTCAGCTATCCATTTTTGAAAAAAATCATTTGCTCTGGTGTATTGATTGTTGTTTTCAGTATCATTAGGCGTGGTTTTCCCCAATTCGATTCTAACTATATTATATGGATGCCGCTGATACAAACCTTCCCGTTGTTGCGCATCGATAACATCGTATGGCGGGCAAATACATTTGCTGCTGTCGCCGACAACCGCGTCGTTAAACCGAACCGCCTTAAATGCTTTAATTTCCATTTCTGAAAAAATCCTTAATATACATAAAACATTATAAAATAATTACTTATGGAGACTGATCGAATAAAATCGTTAAAAAAATCACAGCGAAAATATACTATCATAGACGTTTTGAATTATCAAAGGAAATATTAAGGTCACCTCTAAAAATTTGTCGTCTATGTTCCGATAAAACGTCGAGTAATTGTTTGAAAATATGCCCCCGCTATGGTAAAAGCTAAAGACATCTAATCATCAGGGAAGGTTTTATGGCGGTTCAATTCATACTGGGAAGAAGCGGAACAGGCAAGACCAGGCTCTGCCAGAATCAGATAATCGATGAGCTGATCAATGGCGGTTCCGACAGACCGCTGATACTGCTGGTTCCCGAACAGGCAACATATCAGGCGGAAAAATCTATCCTTGCCGATGGCAGGGTTGCAGGCTACAGCAGGCTCAATATCTTAAGTTTTCAAAGACTAGCCTTTACGCTTGCAGGCAGGCTCAGCCAGAGCAGGCAAATTTTTCCGGCAGGTCCGCAAATGGCTATCTGCCTGATTATAAAGAGGTTAGCTAATCGGCTGTCTATTTTTAGGCATCAAGATTTCGGAACAAGCACCTGGCAAAAGCTGGTTAATCTAATTGCCGAGCTTCATAGCTACAATCACAACCCCGACGATGTAACCGAGCTAATCGAAAAACTAAGGCATCAAAACAGCCCGCCGAACACGATTCGAAAATTTGAAGACATTCACCTGGTATATTCCGAATATTTGAAATTTCTTGAACATCGGGAGTTTCTGAATCCTGACTATCAATTAACCCGGATTCTTGAGAAAATCTCGCATTCCAGTATTATTAAGGGGGCTTTTCTTTGGGTGGACGGTTTTTCTGACTTCACCAGCCAGGAGCTTGCTGTCCTTGCCGAACTGCTAAGGCACACTTCTGATGCCAAAATAAGCCTGTGCCTTGATCCGGATTCGATTGGTACCGATTTTTTCACAGATGACATAACCGAACAAACCTTTATATTTAAACCGACCATCCAGACTTACCGGAAGATTAAGGATGACATAATCAGCAAAGCAAAAATTAAGCTGATGGAGCCGTTGATATTACGCAAGGCTCACCGTTTTGCCGATTGTCTTGCGATTGAACACATCGAGGCAAATATTTTTAACGACAATTCAAGCAAGATTGATTCCGGTGGGGCGGTAAAATTGACTGCCGCCTCTGATCAGCGAAGCGAAATCGAATTTGTTGCCAAGGAAATAACAACCCTGATAAGGCAGTATAATTACCGTTATCGTGATGTAGCTGTAATTATCTCCGGCCTGGAAAACTACCGGCATTTTGTGCAGGCTGTCTTCGATGATTATGCGATACCATTTTTTATCGACAGGCTGGAACCCATAACCCAGCATCGGCTGATAGAATTTTTGTTTTCCGCGATAAGCCTGGCAACCCGAGGTTACAACAGCAGGGACATTTTAAGTTTTCTTAAGACCGGGCTTGTCGAAATAGACAGGGACAGTGTCGATATATTTGAAAATTATTGCCTTGCGTTCGATATAAATCAGCAGGACTGGGATGGGCAATCCCGCTGGGAACATCAGGATCAGCAAAATAGCTTCGATTTGAAATTTATTAATGATGTCCGCGATAAAGTGCTGAGTTTTTTAAAAGATTTTCGAGACGACCTTTTTGTAAAACCAATCACCGTGACAAATTTTATACAGGCCATAGATTCTTTTTTAGAGTTACACGGCATTAAGCAAAAGCTGACATTTGATAAAATCGAATTGAATTGTTATCTTTTGAAACAGCTTTACGAACTGCTTGAGCAGATGAAGGAAATTTATCAGGATGAGCCGGTCGAAGTTAATGAAATCGCCGAAGTTTTTCTTGGCGGATTAAGTCAGCTTCGGTTTGCACAAATTCCGCCGATGCTCGATCAGGTTCTTGTCGGCTCGATTGAACGAAGCAGACACCCTGAGCTAAAAGCCGTCTTTCTTGTCGGGGCATCGCAAAAACAATTCCCTGTGCCGTTATCTGGGCAGGGCGTATTGAATGAATCGGATCGTCTGCTGGCGGAGCATAATGAATTTGCTTTGTCCGGCACATTACGGCAACAGCTCCTTGCAAGACAGTATCTGACTTATATCGCATTCACACGTCCAAGTCATCGTTTGTATATAACATGGCCATCGGCGGATGATAATGGTGCGCCGGTTCAGTGTTCATATTTTCTTTCTTACTTGCGGTCGCTGTTCAGTGATAATATCGAAAGTTATTATCTGCCGGGCGATGACATTGAAAATCTTTGCAGCTGGAGTCATTTAACTGATCAGCTATGTTTAATTGCCGGCAAAGATTCCAATGATTCTGATTACGGCAAAAGTATTCTTGGCCAACTGTGTATGGTAGAAGAACTTGCTGATGTCTGCGAATTTGTCAACTATGCAGTTGATTACAGCAATGCCGCATCGCTTGATGATGGCTTTATCTATGATTATTATGGAAGTAATCTGACAACGTCCGTCTCAAGGCTGCAAACTTTTGCAAGCTGTCCTTTCAAATATTACGCACAGTATATTTTAAAAATCAAGCCGAGGCAATCTCTGAAAATCAAGCCTGTTGATATGGGAGATTTTTATCACAAGGTTATCGACAACGTATCGGAAAAACTGAAAAACCTTAATCTCGATTTTGCAAGCGTCACTTTTGAAAAGCTTGACGATATTTTAAAATCATCTATTAGCCAGTGCATTGCCGGAAACGAGTTCTTGAAAAGTTTTGTTTTGCACTCCAAGCACAATTTATTCATAATTAATTCTGCCTGTGATTTGCTGAGACAGTTTGTCCAGGCCATTGTAAATCAAAGCAAGGTATCGCAATTCAAGCTCGATTCTTCCGAAACTGATTTCGGATTCGGTGGCGGTTCACGTGATTTTTCGTTTACTCTTGACGGCGGCGGGGCGGTATCGGTGCGCGGCAAAATCGACAGAGTTGACACTGTCGAAGTTGAAAACCGGCATCTCGGAATAATTCTTGATTATAAACTCAGCGGTAAGAAAATTGCATGGGACAAAATATATCACGGCCTTGATATACAGTTACCGACTTATCTTCTTGCTGGAAAATTAAGCGGAAGATTTATGCCGGTCGGTGCATTTTTTATGCCGATAGAAATAAAAACGATCAGCGACACAAAAGCAAATCCCTTTAAACTCAATGGAATTTTCAACGGCTGTTTCACGGAACTGCTTGATAGCCAGACAACATCGAATTCAAGCCCATTCTACAACTTCCGCATAACAGCCAAAGATGGTCAATATGGTTATTACAATCAAACCGGCATATTGCGTGAAAACGATTTTGAAAAACTTCTGGTATATACAGAAGCAAAAGTTAAATCCATGGCAAGCGATATAATTTCTGGAAAAATCGACATCACACCATATCGCCTTGCGGACCAATCGCCTTGCGGCTATTGCGAATATAAATCTTTTTGCAGATTTGACTGGCAGATAAATAAATACAATTTCCTGGATTCATTCAAAAAAGCTCAACTGCTGGAGAAAATTTAAATAATGTCAAATCAAAAAACAAGATGGACTGACCAGCAGCTAAAGGCAATCGACACCACTGACCGCAGTGTTATGGTTGCCGCATCCGCCGGCACAGGGAAGACTGCTGTACTTTCTGAAAGATGCTCAAGGATAGTTTCTGCCGCCAGTAGCAAAGCAGATATTTCCGAGGTGCTGGTTTTAACTTTTACAGAAGCTGCCGCTGCCGAGATGCAAAGCAGAATCGCAGAACAGCTCCGGCACGAATATCAAAAAAGTTTCGCTCCAGCAATAAAGCTTCAGATCATGCTTCTTGATGCCGCCCAGATAAGTACGATTCATTCATTCTGCAAACAGATAATAAGTGATAATTTTCATCAGCTTGGCGTTGACCCTTCGTTTTCGATAATCGAACCCGACGAGCAGGCTCTTGTGAAATCAGAAATTCTCGAACAGATTATCGAGCAGGCATGGAAGGACGAAAAACTTGCAGGCGAGCTGGAAAGTTTTCTCTATCATAGGGATCTTTCGATAAATACAGGCTTTGTGCAAAAGATAATGGAGATAAATAATTTTCTCGATTCGGTGCCGGACAAAGAGATGTGGCTGCGTAAGGCAACAGATTTTAGCAATACCGAAAATGTTATAGGCGAAGATGTAAAAAAAATGCAGCTTCAATATTTAAAACAAAGGCTAAACGAACTTCGCGATAAAATCATTTATTCGATTGGGCTTGATACAAAATTTGCTGATGGCCACTGGAGCGGGCAGATTCTGGAGTATTTGAAATTTACTAATGACTGCATCATTGCGATTGATAATGATAATATTAAAGGCTGTGCCGATCTAATCAATAGTTTTAATAAGCCCAAATGGATAACTAAACCCAAAGGATTTGATGATGCAGAAAAAACTATAATACAGAGTCCCGTCAACAACGCTGCTAGCAGAATATTGGAGCTGGCAGAGCTTGCGATAATAAACCAGGATTACGAGCAGACCATCGGGCTTTCAGCTAATAAACAAACTCGTCTTTTGATTGAGCTGGTCGGCAGATTCAATCTGCTATATGCTGAAAGAAAAAAGCAGCTAAACTCTCTTGACTTTTCAGACCTGGAACATTTTGCACTGAAACTTTTGATAAAGAATAACCAGCCAAGTGAGACAGCAATTGAAATCCGAAACAAGTATAAATTTATTTTTGTCGATGAATACCAAGATATCAATGAAGTTCAGCAGGCGATTTTAAATTCGATAAGCAGGGCGGATAATGTTTTTGGCGTTGGCGATGTTAAACAGAGTATCTATGGCTGGCGGCAAGCTCAGCCGAAAATATTTCTCGATAAAATCAACGTCGCCAAAGCTGACATAGAAAAAGATAAATCTCTCCGTGTTGACCTGCAAAAAAATTTCCGTTCACGAAATGAAATCCTCGAATTTGTCAATGAAGTCTTTCAGCGGATAATGACCAAAGAAATCGCTGATATGGATTATGACAGCTCTGCAAAACTTATCGGAGCAGATAATTACAAGCCTGCTGCGGCGAGGTGCATTGAGCTTCATATTCTAGATGAAGATGCTCAGTCCAACAACGATCATTCCGACTCAGCGGATAATGATGATGAGTCCAGTGATAATGATATTTACAGTTGGACATCAAAGCCGCAAAGGCAGACGCTTGTTATAGGGCGAAAAATTAAAAAGCTGGTCGAAGAAGACAAGCTGGAGATTTTTGATAAGCAATCGGAAACTTATCGGCCGATTACATACAGCGATGTTGCGATTTTAATGCGTTCGCCATCAAGCAGAATAAATGAATACATAGAAATTTTCCGGCTGCTTGATATTCCGGTTTCCACGACTTCCAACGCGGGATATTTCGAGACGACAGAAATTACCGATTGTCTGAATCTGCTGCGGATAATTGATAACTGTGCACAAGACATCGAGCTTGCATCAGTTTTACGGAGTCCTTTTTTTAATTTCAGCGAAACACAGCTCGGGCAGATTCGTCATTTTTCAGATAGTCAAAATCAAAAGAATTTAAATTTCTATGAATGCGTGCAGGCTTATATGTCGGGCGGCGATAAGCGTGATATTAAATCAAAGCTCAAGGATTTTCTGTTGCAAATCGAAAAATGGCGGGAACTGGCGAAGTCCGGCTCGCTTGCGGATTTGATATGGAATATTTTACGCGAAAAAAAATATATCGGCTTTGTATCTGCGTTACCGAATGGAACGCAGCGTAAAGCTAATTTGCTCAAACTTCACGAGCGTGCCATACAGTTTGAAAATTTTCTTACAAGTTCAAATTCTATATCGCTGGCACGTTTCATTGATTTTGTTCAAAAACTTCTTGATCGCGGCCAGGACTGGTCGCCTGCTCAAACGGCGGGAACTGTCAATGACGGTATTCAGATAATCAGCGTTCACAAAAGCAAAGGTCTTGAATTTCCGGTAGTTTTTCTTGCCCAGCTTGGGAGCGATTTTAATAAAGCCGACATTCGGGACGACTGTATGTTTGATTCCGATGATACTATCGGGCTTCGGATAATAGATAAGGATTCAAAGAGAAAAGCTGAGTCCGCTATTTTCCAGTTGTTGAAAGATAAAAAAAATCGCCAGATGTTAGCTGAGGAGATGCGAATACTTTATGTCGCTATGACTCGTGCCCGTGAAAAGCTGATACTTGTCGGCTCAATGAAAAACAAAAAATCTGAAAGTATTTTACTAAAGGCTGATGCGGCAGCAGGCGATAAGCTGCCTCTGTGGATGCTTGCTGACTGTAAGAATCATCTTGAATGGATAATGTATGCACTGGCGCCTGGAAAAAATCTTCGCCAGCTTTATGGCATTACTGATAACAGCTGCAATGACAGTAATCTTTTCGATGCTGTGGTTTATGATAACCAAATGCTACAGGAATTGTCGAAAGAAATTCAGGTAATGCGTGACAGCGGAAAAATCAAAAGTAATATTTCAGCCAAACCGGTAAATACCGATAAGTTGATTGCAAATCTTTCTTACCGATACCCCTATGAATCTGCATCAAAACTTCAGTCGAAAACATCTGCCACCAAGATAAGTTCTGAAAATCTGCCTAAAACATTCGCTGGTGATGATTTCAGTGTATTTGATTATTCATCAATTTCAGATGTTAGCTTAATGCCAAGCAGACAATCAAAGGCTCAAATAGGAACCGCAACGCATATCGTGATTCAAAACCTTGATTTAGCAAACGCGATTACAGAAGCTGCTATAAAAAATACGATACATCAGCTTGTGAGCGAAAAAGTTATCGCTTCTGAAACCGCGGATAAAATAAACATCGGTGCCATCTTGAATTTCTTTGAAGCTGACCCCGGCAATCTTGCCTTATCTGGTAAAAATAAAATCCACAGGGAATGGCAGTTTACTTTTTCGGTCGGCTCTGAGCAATTTGACAGCCAGTGCGAAAATGAATCTGTAATTGTTCAGGGTATTATAGATATGATAATCGAAACGCCGCTGGGTATTGTTGTGATAGATTTTAAGACGGATGCGGTATCGATGGATAATATAAATGAACGTGCCGCAAAATATATAAAGCAACTTGATATTTACAGCAACGCCGCGGAAAAGATTTTGAACAAACCCGTTCTAAGTAAATGGCTGTACTTTTTATCTCTTCCAAAAGGTATATCTATTTGAAGTTTTATCCGGCGACTTCCCCTGCTCGGCTTCTATAAAAAATAACCCGCCGAATAAATCAGCGGGTTAACATAGGCATTGGACGTTTTTAATATCTGTAATGGTTCGGCTTAAAGGGGCCGTTAGGCGAGATGCTAAGATAATCCGATTGCTTCTTCGTAAGTTTTGTAAGTTTCGCATCGCATCTTTCGAGGTGCAATCTTGCGACTTCTTCGTCAAGAGCTTTCGGCAGGGTGTAAACTTTTTTATCCAGGCCGCCTTTTGCAAGCATTATCTGTGCAAGGGTCTGATTAGTAAAGCTGTTGCTCATAACAAAGCTGGGATGCCCTGTCGCACAGCCGAGATTTACCAGCCTGCCTTCGGCAAGAACTACAATTTTTCTGCCGCTCTTTAGCGTCCAGACATCGACCTGCGGCTTAACATTCATCTTTTTGCATTGCGGTGAATTTTCAAGATAGCTCATTTCAATTTCGCTGTCGAAGTGCCCGATGTTGCAGATAATCGCTTCATCTTTCATCATCTCCATATGTTCACTGCGAATCACATCACAGCAGCCGGTAGAGGTAATAAATATATCGGCAACCGGCGCCGCTTCTTCCATCGTAACAACCCGAAGTCCTGCCATCGCCGCCTGCAGCGCACATATCGGATCGATTTCAGTTATCATAACTTTGGCACCCATGCCTACAAGCGCCGCCGCACAGCCTTTGCCCACATCGCCATAGCCAGCGACAACTACCGTTTTGCCCGCAATCATAATATCGGTTGCACGCTTAATTCCGTCGATGAGCGATTCGCGGCATCCGTAGAGATTATCAAATTTGGATTTGGTTACGGAATCATTGACGTTAACAGCAGGGAATAAAAGCTTCTTCTGTTCAGCTAGCTGATAAAGCCGATGCACACCGGTGGTTGTTTCTTCGCTAACGCCTTTTATTTTGGCAGCTATTTTGTGCCAACGCTTGGGGTCTTCTTTAAGTGAGTCTTTCAGCCGGGCTACCAGTTCCCGTTCATCCTGTGTGTCATATTTTTTATCGAGTATCGACGGGTCATTTTCTGCATCTAAACCCATATGCACCATCATTGTTGCATCGCCGCCGTCATCAACTATCAGGTCTGGCCCGCTTCCGTCCGGCCAAATCAGCGCCATCTCAGTACACCACCAGTATTCAGCAAGAGTTTCACCTTTCCATGCAAAAACGGCGGTAGTTCCCTTGGCAGCTATCGCGGAGGCAGCCTGATCCTGTGTGCTGAAAATATTGCACGAAGCCCAGCGAATATCGGCACCAAGTGCCTCAAGAGTCTCAATGAGCATCGCAGTTTGAATCGTCATATGCAGCGAACCCATGATTTTAAGGCCCTTTAACGGCTTTTCCGTACCGTATTTTTCGCGGACAGCCATCAAGCCAGGCATTTCATTTTCGCTAAGAATCATCTCTTTTCTGCCGAAATCAGCAAGTGTGATATCCGCAACTTTAAACTTTAGATTTTTATCAAGTGCTTTAAATGACATAATTTCCATTCCATATTTTCTTAAATATCAAAACTTTCAGGTGTGCTAAGTTAACCACAATAGCCCCGATTTTCAAGCAAATTATAAGATCATAGCAAACTATATCCTTTTTATGATGCGTTTGAGTCCTGCCAGCACAGTTCTTGTATAAATTAAAACGACAATTTGAATCTCTTTACTCAAGACGTTATCTTTTTGTCAAACAAAGCTATTTGGGGGCACGTATAACTACATAGAAAGATTGATGTTTTAAGATAGGAGGCTTACAATGAATAGAATGCATACAATTAAAGATTGGACAAGTGAGCACAATTTGCACTATGATGCCCATGAGTTTAGGCAGATGATGAGCAGACTGGTTCACAACCCCTCGTTCTGGTTGGTTATTGCGCTGTTAGCCTTTGTTACCTTGATGGTCATTCTGAGCTATTTCGTAGTTGGCGGCAACAGAGTTCAGGATTTCCCGCTTTACCCCACAACGATGGGCTGGCCGTACTATTATCCGTATAGGCCTTGAACTCTAAAGGTATTGCTGGTGATGGGATGTGCGCGGCGTGTCAGCTTTTTTTGAGAATTTCTCGCAGAAGCGGCTTGAGTTTTTTCAGGGCATTGCCTCTGTGGCTCACGGTGTTTTTTTCTTGGCTGGTCATTTGGGCAGCGGTTTTGTTTTTTTCTGTTACCCAGAAGATGGGGTCGTACCCGAAGCCGTTAGTGCCGAGTTCGTTTTCTATGATTACCCCGCTTAGCGATCCCTGTGTTTCGAGCAGGATTCTTTCGGGAGTTGCTATGCAGAGTGCACATACGAACCGTGCTGTTCTTTTTTGCGTCGGCACGTCTTTCATCAGCTCAAGAATTTTAGCGATGTTTTTATGGTCTATAAGGGTTCTATCTGCGTCTTTTGCTCCGGAGAATCTTGCGCTATGAACGCCGGGGTCGCCGTCGAGCGCATCTATCATCAGGCCTGAGTCATCTGCGATTACCCATTGGCCTGTCTGTTTTGCGTAGCCGATAGCTTTTTTGCGGGCATTCTCGATAAAGGCGTGGCCGTCTTCTTCAACTTCCACAAGGCCGTCAAAATCTGAAAGGCTTTTCCATTGTACGCTCTGCTCAAGGTCGAGCATCTCGGAAAGTTCTGCGAATTTGCCGGGATTCGATGTTGCTATGACGATTGTTTGCTTCATTATTAACTCAATAATTTCTTCAGCAGCGCTCGCTGGAAGTGTAGTCTGTTCTCGGCCTGGTCAAATATCACGGAATTTTTGCTTTCGGCGACCTCGTCACTGATTTCATAACCCCTATACGCGGGGAGACAGTGCATTACTTTAGCATCAGGCGAGTATTTCAGCACATCGCTATTCACCTGAAAACCTTCAAAATCTTTGACGCGTTTTGCTTTTTCATCTTCCTGGCCCATACTGACCCAAGTGTCGGTATAGATAACATCAGCACCTTTCACCGCAGAGGCAACGTCATTAAATTGTTCGACGGAACCTGCTCTGATGGCGATTGCTTTTTCGATGGACGCTGTGTCAAGTTCGTAGCCTTTGGGCGATGCGACGGTAAGTTTCATTCCTAATTTTGCACAGCCGAAAGCAAGCGACCTTGTTACATTATTTCCATCGCCCACATAAGCGATCGTTAAGCCTTTAAGTTTTCCAAGATGTTCCTGTATCGTCAGAAAATCCGCCATCGCCTGACAAGGGTGCGAATAATCGCTCAGTGCATTGATGACAGGCACGCTGGCGTATTCCGAAAGCTCAATTATTGTCTGATGCGCAAATGTCCTTGCCATAATTCCCTGAGTGTATCCGCTCAGGACTCTTGCCATATCTTTTACGGGTTCGCGTCCGCCGATGGGGCCTTTGAGATATATCGCATTTCCGCCAAGGTCGGTCATTGCCACCTCAAAGCTCATGCGTGTTCTCAGAGAAGGCTTTTCAAAAAGCATCGCAAGAGTTTTGCCCGCAAGGCAGAGGTCCCGTTTGCCTGATTTGTAAAGTTTTTTTAAATCAGTGCTGAGCACAAGCATTTCGTTAAGCTCATCGGTACTGAAATCATATAATTCAAGAAAATCTTTCATATTTTACCCCATCTCACTAAGGACGTTATCTAAAATATTTAACGCTTTATCGGCTTCATCCTTGTTGATATTCATTCCCGGCATAAATCGCAGGATACGAGTTTGCGTACAATTTATTCGCAATCCCTTGCTAAGACACTTGCTGACAACATCTGCGCCTGGGCTGTTAAGCTCAATGCCAATCATCAGGCCTATGCCTTTAATTTTTTCAATAATCGAATGTTTCCCGGCAAGCTCTTCAAGCCTTTGACGAATATGCTGACTCATCTGCTGAGCATTTTCAAGCAGGCCTTCTTCTTCGATTGCTTTGATAACCGCAACCCCGGCTTCTGTAGCCAGCGGATTTCCGCCAAATGTCGAACCATGCATACCCGGCATAAACGATGCTGCAATTTCGGCTTTTGCCATCATTGCTCCAACAGGAACACCGCCACCGAGAGCTTTTGCCAGCGTTAAAATATCAGGCTCGATGGAATAATGCTGGTAGCCGAACCATTTGCCTGTTCTGCCCATTCCGGTTTGAACTTCGTCAAGTATCATCAATGCGCCGTTGGCATCGCAGAGGTCGCGAATCGCACACATATACTCATCTGTGGCAACATT
>CAMDDF010000023.1 GCA_945890885.1 Candidatus Kuenenia stuttgartensis
TTAAACCTGAAATTGATATGGAGTTTGAAATGGCTAAGAAAGACAAGAAACAGTCACAGATATGTATTGTAACCATCACCGGCAAGGATAAGGTCGGGATTATTGCCAAGATCAGCAACGCGATGGCAAATGTCAACGTCAATATCGTCGATGTTAATCAGAAGATAATGGAAGATTATTTTGTGATGACAATGGCGTGCGACATAGCAAAGGCTTCTGTCGGCATTGAACAGATTCAACAGAAACTTGCCAAAATTGCCAAGGATATGGAGCTTATGATTACGCTGCAGCACGAAGATATTTTCAAAATGATGCACCGTGTTTAAGACGGCATAAAAAAACGAATTCAGAGCAAGGATAATTTTCGATGTCTATTACAGTTGAAGAAGTTTTTGAAACAGTCAAGATGACGCTTGACTATCATTTCGATATAAGAACCGTTACGCTTGGCATAAATCTGAAGGATTGTGTTGACCGTGATGTGGATAAATTCTGCAAGCGTGTTTACGACAGAATTGTTGAAAAGGGATTACTGCTTAATAAATTTGCAGACCAGATGGAAGCCAAGTATGGCGTGCCGATTACCAACCGCAGGATTAGTATTACGCCTGCGTCGCTGCTGCTTGAGCCTATGCCGAGAAAGATTTCTACCGCAGTGAAGTTTGCTAAAACGCTGGATAAGGCCGCTGCAAAATCTGGAATTGATTTTCTTGGCGGATTTGGTGCGATGGTGCAAAAGGGGATGACATCGACAGACGAGATGCTGATTGATTCTCTGCCAGAGGCGCTTTCGCAGACGAAGAGGATTTGCGGATTTTTAAATCTCGCAAGTACGCTGGCGGGTATGAATATGAAAGCGATAGTTAAGTTTGGGCATATACTGAAAGAGATTGCTGCGCGTTCAGAAAATGGTATAGGCTGTGCGAAGATAGCGGTTTTCGCGAATGTGCCGGAAGATAACCCGTTTATGGCAGGGGCGCATCACGGGATAGGCGAGCCGGACTATTCGTTGAATATAGGTATATCGGGCCCCGGCGTTGTGCATGCTGTTGTGAAGAATAATCCGGATTGTGATTTGACGGAACTTTCGGAGGTTATCAAGCGGACAGTGTTCAAAATTACCCGTGCGGGCGAATTGATAGGCAGGGAAATGGCGGATGTGATGGGTGTCGATTTCGGTATTATGGATCTGTCGCTTGCCAGCACTACAGCAGCGGGCGATTCCGTTGCGGAAATTATCGAGGCGATGGGCGTTAGCAGAATGGGCAGGCCAGGATCGACGGCGGCGCTTGCGCTGCTGATAGATGCGGTTAAAAAGGGCGGCTCGATGGCTTCTGGTAATATCGGCGGGCTTAGCGGAACATTTATTCCGGTAAGTGAAGATGCAGGCATGATTCGTGCGGTTAAGACTGGTGCGTTGAACCTTGAAAAGCTTGAGGCTCTTACGAGTGTTTGTTCGGTCGGGCTTGATATGTTTGCGGTTCCCGGCAGTACGTCTGCGGATGTTTTGAGTGCGATTATTGCTGATGAGCTTGCCATAGGTGTTGCAAATAATAAGACTACCAGCGTAAGGGTTATTCCTGTGCCTGGAAAACGGGCAGGGCAAATGGTGCATTTCGGCGGGCTTTTGGGTTCGGCACCGATAATGAAAGTTTCAAAATTTGGGAGTCCTAAGTTTCTTAACAGGCTCGGCAGGATACCAGCTCCGATTAAAGCTTTGAGGAATTAATTTTAGGGGACATAATGTTCAATATTTTTGAGCAGCCTTGGCTATTGGTGATTCTGGCAGCGGCAGCTTTTTTGTGCCAGCGGATTTTAAGGTCTGTTAATCCTGAGAAGTGGTCCAATCGATATTTGCTGGTTCCGCTTGTGATACTTGGGGCGGCATTTCTGGTGGATTTTGCGATTAAAACGGACAATGAAAAGGTCGAACATTTAATCAAGGCTGTTAGAAAAGCTATTGTGAATGAAGATTCGGCGACGGTTGAGTCTGTTATGTCGGAAGATTACTCAGATAATTTTCATCGAAATAAGGATTCCGCGATAAGTCATCTTAAGCTATTTTACGAGATTGCCCCGATTGAAAATGCGGCGATAATCGAGAAGCTTGTGGAGATAGGGAACGGAAAGGCCTTTGCAAAGTTAAAGGTAACAATTCTGTTTGGCCCTGATGCTCCGATTGCGGTAGCATCGGTGGTTTTCAGTCTTGACCTGATAAAAAATCAGGCAAATCAATGGCTTATTTGCTCAAGTAAACTTTATGAACTTAACAAGCAGCCGGTTGAATGGCAGAATTTGCCATAATCAAACCGCGCTCAGATTTTTTCTGTTTTCATAGATGCGTTCGATTTTTTCGAGAAGCTCGCTGAGGTCAAAAGGTTTGACTATATAGTCCTCGATGCCGCAAGCATTTGCCCTTACGATGTCTTCGGTCTGGCTTCGTGCAGTGAGCATTATGACAGATATTTCTTTGCCCTTGGGATTTTTACGCAGGGCCTCAAGCATTTCGTGGCCGTCCATTAAAGGCATAATTATATCCAGTAGAATGACTTGTGGTTGGTCAGAGATGGCTAGGTCGAGGCCTTCTTTGCCGTTACAGGCGGTTATGACATCGTAGTCGTTCATTTCGAGCCTGTCTTTTAGCGTTTGTACAATGTTCGGTTCATCATCAACTACAAGTATTTTGCGTTTTTTTGAACATTTTGTCAGGCCGAAAAAATCAAACATTGCAAACTCCTGTCTTTTATAAAATCCTAATTTCAAGAACACTTACGTTACATTCCTATTATCGTCCTGCTCCGGTAATAATATAACTAAAAATTATTTTTCTATATAAAGCTTAAAATACTTAGGGAAAATAACAAAATATTAGTTGCAATTTTGCCATTATAGGACGTAAAATAAGCGTGAAACTAGAACTTTTGAGTAAACATTTTATGAAAGGGGATTTTATGGCGATAACAGTAGAAAAACTTATTGAACTTCTCAACAGGGACCTTGAGCTTGAGTACTCGGCGGGCATTCAATACATTCAGCATGCTGCGGTTATGACCGGTGCAATGTATGGCGATGTTATCAAGGAAATTAAGCTTCACGCAACACAGGAATTCGGCCATGCCCAGATATTGGCTGATCAGATTGATTTTCTTGAAGGTGTGCCGACGGTTAAAGTTGGCGAGATTAAGACATCAAGTGCGAATGACGAAATGCTTGAGCAGGATTTAGCTGGCGAGTATGATGCCATCAAGCGGTACAAACTCAGGGTTGACCAGGCGGAAGAATTGAAGGAATTTGCGCTGGCTCAACAGCTTCGTACGATTCTTGCCATGGAGCAGGAGCACGCAATGGATCTGAAAAATGCCCTCGGCAAGTAAGTTCTAAAATGTAAAAATTAAAAATAAAAGAGCAAAATTTTCTTTGCTGGAGATTTTTTATGGCTATGGATAATCATTTGATTTTTGGCGTTCATATAACTGATAGAATTCACCACGTCAACAAAGTACAGGAGTTGCTTACTGAGTACGGCTGCAGCATTAGGACTCGTTTGGGACTTCACGAGGCTGGCGGTAATTTCTGTTCGCCCAATGGGCTGATAATCCTTGAGATGGTTGCGGATGATGCGGAAAGCCACAAATTGGCGGATAAGCTAAATGCAATGGAAGGTGTCGAAGTCAAGAAGATGTTTTTTGACCATGCGTAGGTTTGTTTGAGGCTAGTGTTTCCAGTGGGCCTTTAGGCCTGTTCGCTGCATTATCAGCGTCAGGTCGTTTATATCTATTTGTCCGTTCATGTCGGTATCGCCGAGATGGTAGCTTGCGGGAGTCTGGGTCTGCTTGCCGATGTTGTTTATCAGGGTGATAAAATCCTGATTGTTTACTATGCCGTCATTTGTTAGATCATACAGAAGGACGCTGTCGATGGTAAGTTTTGGCTGAATATTCCACGATATAGCAAATGGTTCGGTATCGTTTGTTTCATTCGGGTCTGAATATATTACAACCAGTTCATAGTCGTTGAAGTCGGCTGATGCAGGTACATAAATGTGTTCAATGTTATCATAGGCTGAATCAGAAAAATCAATAAGCTGGTCGTTGTTTGGGTCATTGGCATCAATGGCCCAAAGTTCAAGTCGAAGATTTGTCTGCTTTATCAGGTCGTAAGGATATGAGTTCCGGTAATGATTATTCCATACGAGCGTTGCCGTTATCAGGTCATTATCCAGGGCTGATGCGCTGATTTTATAAGTTTTCGTCAGGTTGGCATCTGCGATGTCAACAGCAAAGCCGGCTTTTTCCGGCTCGGATGATTGCAGAACTTCCATAGCTGAAAGGGCGTTGAGCATGCCGGCACCCTGAATGTAATCCAGCGGGACGTAATTGTCGTCGTCGGTTTGCGGCTGGCCTTTGTGCCAGTACGGTAGTTTGTCGGCAGAGGTAAGGAGTATTGATTTTATGAGGACGCTGTAATAGTTGGGGTCGATTGTTTCGGCATATTTCTGTTTTAATGTCTGTGTAAGTAAAGCGGCGGTGCCAGCGACGATGGGGGTCGCAAAGCTCGAATAGTTTCCGGAAACTGTATATCCATCGTTTGTGTCAGCTACGATGCAGTTGCCGGGGGCGACGAGGTCAGGCTTTGCAATTCCGGTTTTTGCCGGGCCAATGCTTGAATGCTCACTTCTGGGCAGGCCGAAGTTTGACAGAGCAATGTAGAGATTTGGGTCTATGACGCTATCTGCAACGCCTACGCCGATGATATTTGGACTGCCGCCTGGGAATAGAATTGGGTCGTAAGCATTCGTGCCGTTTCCGATTCCAGCGACAATGGTTATTCCATACTCGGCCAGATGTTCAAAGCCTCTTGTCCACCAGTCCTGATATGTCGAACCATAACTTATTGTGATTACATCGACATCGGGGATTTGATTGGGATAGATGTAGTTTTGCAGAAAGTTCCAGAATTCATAGACGTTTAGTTTTGCTTTCGGTGTTGCTCCTTCGTGGTAGAAACTTCCAAGCTGGGGTTCAAGGCTGCCTTTGTTATCGCCGAGCAGAATACTTGCTACGGCAGTTGCGTGTTTTGATAATCCCATCGGGATTTCCGGCAGGCCGAAATGCTCGATGCTGCTGTTGACGAAGCAGGGATGTTTTGTATTTACGGCGAAATCGTTTTGCGGCAGGCCGTCGGTATAGGTCATGCTTCTGGTGATTGCGGCGATTGTTGTGTTTTGGCCTGTGAGGTTGGGGTCAAGTTCCCTTAAAGAATAGACCCCGACGAAATCGAGAGCGCCAGGCTGAAGATAGAGGGCTTGTGAATCCGCACGGGCAATTGCAAGGCTTGTGATAAGGAGTATTAAAGTCGTTATTTTATGCTTTAACATAAGAACCTGATTATAACCTTATAACGAAAAAAATTCAACAGGATGTTTATAGCAATATTATCGGCTGAATTGGGGGTAGAAATTATCAGATTTTACCAATCCTAATATTGTAAAAAATAAGTAATTGAAGGCTGATTTTCGGGGCGGAAAATGGTGTAACGGCAATAAAAAAATACAAAAAGATTGGAATTATTTTGAATAGCACATAAATTGTTTTATTGTAAGGACTTAGTCTTTGATTTTATGAAAGGAATTCTTTGACATAAATGCTTTTTTCGGCTATATTATCGGAATTGATTTTGTGATTAAAAAGGGGGATACGGTAATATGCAGGAAAGACATAAAAGTTATGGAAGACAGCGAAAAACTGGTCGAAAAATTTGAGGATATGAATATTCTCGATGAGTTGAAGAACTCCTACCTGAATTACTCTATGAGCGTTATCGTTTCTCGTGCTTTGCCTGATGTCAGGGATGGTTTAAAGCCCTCTCAGAGGCGACTTATGGTCGCGATGAACGATTTGAACCTGGGGCCGCGAAGCAAACATCGTAAATGTGCCAAGATCGTCGGTGACACTGGCGGTAATTACCACCCGCACGGCGACCAGTCTTGCTATGGCACGTTGGTGCGAATGGGGCAGAGTTGGAACCTGCGTTGTATGTTGGTTGATCCGCAGGGAAACTTTGGCTCAATCGATGCAGACCCGCCGGCAGCAATGCGTTATACCGAAGCACGTATGACCGCTCCTGCGATAGAGATGCTCGAAGATTTGAACAAGGATACGGTTGATTTCGTGCCTAATTATGATGATACTCGCACCGAGCCGACGGTTTTGCCCGCAAGGCTGCCGAATTTGCTGGTAAACGGCACAACCGGTATCGCGGTCGGTATGGCGACGAATATGGCTCCGCATAATCTGGGCGAAGTTTGCGATGCGATATTGAAAGTTATCGAGAATCCCAAGTGCGGGTTCAGGGATATAATGGAAGTTCTGCCGGGGCCGGATTTTCCGACGGGCGGAACAATTTGCGGCAAAAATGGAGTTGTTCAGGCTTTTACCACCGGCAAGGGGCATATCACTTTGCGGGCCAAGACAGAATTTGAGACTTCCTCAAAAGGCAGGGTGAGCATAATTGTTACCGAAATACCGTACCAGGTGATAAAGACTTCGATAGTTTCAAAAATCGCAGAGTGCGTGCATGCCGGCACGCTGCCCGAAGTTTCTGATATCCGCGATGAAAGCGACCGAAAAGGAATGCGTATCGTCGTTGACTTGAAAAAGGACGCTGACGAAAATGTTGTGCTGAATAAGCTGTATAAATTTACACAGCTTCAGACGACGTTTAGCGTTTCTAATATCGCGCTTGTGAACAATCGGCCTGAAGTTTTGAATATCAAGCAGCTTATTGAGCATTATATCGAGCATCGCAAAATTGTTATCCGACGCAGAAGCAGATTTTTGCTGAAGAAGGCTCGCAACAGAGCGCATATCGTTGAAGGTTTGATTCTTGCTGTTAGTGATATTGATGAGATAATCTCGATTATCAAGCAGTCACAGGACGCTCCGGCCGCCAGAATAAATTTGATGAAAAAGGCACTGAGGCTTGTGGAGTCTGATACGCTTCGCAAACTGCTGCCGGAACAGTTTGTCAACAGCAGCACGAGGACAGATCAGTTTCTGACAATTCAACAGGCTGATGCCATTTTGACGATGCAGCTTCAAAGGCTTACCGGTCTTGAAATCGAAAAACTTGCAAATGAATATAACGGGCTTGTTGAAGAAATTACAGGCCATGAAGCTATTTTGAATGATGACCACAGAGTTCTTGATATTATTCGTGAAGACATTTACGAGATAAAGAGCAAATACGCAGATGCCCGTAGGACAACATTTATTGATGCTCTTGATGAAGTTGATATCGAGGACTTGATAGCTGATGAAGAAGTTATCGTAACTGTCAGCCACGAAGGTTATGTCAAGAGGATGCCAGTCGATACATATCGTACCCAGGGAAGAGGCGGCAGGGGGATAATTGGTTCGGATACCAAAGAAGGCGATTTTATCGAGCATCTGTTTATCGCCTCAACGCACGATTATCTGCTGGTATTTACAAATATCGGCAAGTGTTACTGGCTGAAAGTTTATACTATTCCCACGCTTACCCGCCAGAGCAAGGGACGCAGTGTCGCTAACCTGTTGAGCCTTAGCAGTGATGAAAAGATTCGTTCTATTATGAGCGTGAGGAAATTCGATGATCGTCAGCTAGTTATGGCGACGAAGATGGGTACGGTCAAAAAGACGGACCTTAGTGCTTACGGAAATCCAAGAACCGCAGGAGTTATTGCAATTAAGCTTGACGAAGGCGATGATGTTATCGGTGCTGAAATAACCTCCGGCAAGGATGAAATTATTCTTGGCACCAACGATGGTATGGCGATTCGGTTCGATGAAGAACAGGCTCGTTCGATGGGCAGAGTAAGCAGAGGCGTTCGAGGCATTAAACTGCGTGAGGACGATAAAGTTGTAGATATGGTAATCGCAAGAGAAGGTGCCAGCTTGCTGACTATTTGCGAGAATGGATTCGGTAAGCGGACAGACCTCGGTGATTATCGTCAGCAGGGACGCGGCGGGCTTGGATTGATAAATATCAAGACGACCGACCGCAACGGCAAAGTTGTGGCACTTAAGGCTGTGCAGGATACTGATCAGCTTATGCTGATAACCGCAAAGGGAATTATTATGCGGACAGGGCTTGAGCAGATACGTGCTATCGGCAGAAACACTCAGGGCGTTAAAATAATGAAGCTTGATGAGAGCGATAAGATAGTGGCTGTCGAAAGAATTGCTTTTAGCGAAGATTCTCCGGCGACGGCAGAAAATCCTGTTTTGGCTGAATAGGCGAAAATGGCTGATAAGAAAGAAAAATATGATAAGCCGATATATGTTGTTCACGGCGGCGATGATTTTCTCGTTAGCAAAAAATGTGAGCAGATAATTGATGGTCTGCTTACGCCTGATGAAAAGCAGATGTCTTTGCTTAGTGTCGAGGCGGATAAAATAACAGCGGCAGAGGTGTTCGATGAACTCAGGACAATGCCTTTTCTGGTTAAAAAGCGTGTAGTGTTATTGAAAAACGCGGATAAATTTATCAGCGAAAATCGTCAGCTTTTTGAGAAATATTTTGATAGTCCCAGCAATTGCGGCGTTTTGATATTGGCGGTTACAAGCTGGACCAAAAGCACAAAGCTTGCGAAAAAACTTTCGCAGGAACAGTATTTTCCGATTGAGGATATAAAAAATAATAACCTGACGGGTTTTATTATTGATTATGCATTGAGCAGTTGCGGTAAAAAAATTGATTTTGCTTCAGCAAGGCTGCTGGGAGAGCTTATAGGTAATGATGCGGGTAGGCTTTCGTGCGAGATAGATAAGCTTGCGGTTTATGATATCGACAAGAAGACTATCGATTCGAAAGATATCGCGGCATTGACGGCTGGGAGCAAATTTTTTGACGCGTTTAATGTTATTGATGCGATGAGTTCCGGTGATGCGGCAGGGGCAATTTCGAAATTGCGGCGGATGTTCGAGGCTGATAAATCAACGGAGTTTACGATTGTCGGGGCTTTTGCATATCATTTCAGGCAGATGTTCGAGGCAAAGGCGCTGCTTGAGAAAAAAGTCAATCGTGCCCAAATAGCGAAACAGTGCAGAATATGGGGGTCTAACGAGGATTCATTTTTCAAACGGGTGGCTATGCTTAGTTTGCAGCGAATCGGCGAGATGCTTGCTGAGCTTGGACAAATTGATTACCTGGTGAAGACCGGCGGAGCGGATGTAAGTTCAGCTATGGAGCAGCTCGTTATCAAATGTTCGCTTGTCAATAAGAAGGTGCTTGCGCGTTAAAAGTTTTAAACTTTTTCGAGGTGGTTTAAAATATCGGTTATTTTGACTTTTGCCCCGGCTATTACGCAGTCGGCGGCACCGTAATAAATGGTAATTATTTCGTCATCGACGGTTGCGCCGCATGAAAAAATGACGTTACCGAAGAAACCATTTATTTCATAATCTGCTTGTGGTTGCATAAGAGGCTCGTTTGAGTATGCGATGACTTTTGATGGGTCTTCGATGTCTAATAGGCATGCAGCGAGGCAATATCTGTTGTTTTCATCTGCGGCGTGATAAATTTCGAGCCAGCCTCGTGCGGTTTTTATCGGTACGCAGCTTGCGCCAAGTCGTGCGGAATCATACATGCCAGCGCGTGGAGACATCAGGCATTTGTGCCGGCCCCAGTTTATCATGTCCGGCGAGCTTGCAATCCAGATGCCGAGAGAGCCGAGGCTGCGGGGTACCGGTCTTGTGAGAGCGTAAAATAGGCCATTGATTTTTTCGGGGAATATTACGACATCTATGTTTTCGGGGCAGAAAATTATTCCGTGCCTTTTGAAGTTTTTGAAATCCGATGTTGTAATGAGCGATGTTGCGATTCCCAAGTCGCTGACGACCTTGCAGGTGATATAATATGTGTTTTCTATGAGGGTTATTCGCGGGTCTTCAAGGCCGAAGGTTTCATAGCGGGTTTGGGGGAAGACGGCGGGGACAGGCTCAACATTGAAATTTATGCCGTCGGAGCTTGTCGCAATTCTAAGATGTGAGATGCTTGTCAGATAGGTATTTTTTTTGTAGAAAAATACTCTCGAATCAGGGATTTCCAGGTCCGGGTGGTTGTGAGGTACTTTGAAGTATTCTATTTGGCCAGTCTGGTGATTCAGGATTGGGGCCAATTCTTCGTCTTGTTTTTTTTCGATTGGCCGTTCCGCAACACGCATGAGAAGCATAATCTTACCGTTAAATCTTGTAACTCCTGCGTTGAATGTGCCGACTACTTCAAAATCATTCCTGCTCGGCGGCACGTCTTTGGGTGTGATAATCGGATTTTGTTCAAATCGTTCGATTTTCATCGTGCAATGCTTTCGGAACAAGAATAAAATCAGCCCCTGAATTTATTCGAGGGGCTGACGAAATATTTCAATTACTTGGCAGAAGCAGCAAGCTGAGGTTTTGAATAATCCCGATAAGATTTAAACATCTCATCAAAGTATCCGCCCTTGAGAGATCTAACCGCTACCAGCGTACAACCAAGAAGATTGGCATTTATGCTGCGAAGCTCGCGGGTAACTCTTTGTGCTGCACCTTTTCTGGTTTTGGTTGCGTTAAAGACTAATACACAGCCGTCTGCTTTCATAGCAAGAATTTTTGCATCCGCAACCAGCATCGGCGGGCTGTCGATAATTACATAATCATAGCTTACGGAAAGCTGCCGGAGGAGTTCGTCCATTCTTGATCCTTCGAGCAGTTCGGACGGGTTCATCGGTAATGAGCCGCTGTCGATTACGTCAAGACCTGTTAAAGAGCAGTGTCTGAGTATATCTGATAGTGAACATTTACCTGTTAGATAATCGCTCAGTCCTGTAACCTTCTGAACCGATGACGGCATATCTGTTACTGATTTTGGAAATATTGTTAATGATGCCGGTCTTCTGAAATTGGCATCGACAAATACAACTTTTGTACCTTCTACGACGAAAGAGACAGCGAGATTTGCAGCGACAGATGTTCTGCCTTCTCCGCCTGCGCCGCTGGTTATTGAGATGATTTTCTGCTTTCCGGTCAGACTCTTCTTGAGGTTTGTTCTAAGCTGGCGATAGAATTCGCTTGTCATAGAATGCGGTGCCTCTTTCATCACGAGGGCAGGAACCTTTATTTTGCTGACTTCCGCATCTTCTTCGCTGTGGCAAATCAGGCCAAGCAGGGGAATCCTTATGTTTGTCGCAACGTCTTTAGGTGTTCTGAGTTTGTCGTTTAAGAACTCGACCAGAAATGCCAGGCCCGCACCCATCATAAAACCGAGTATGAACCCGCCTGGGAAAAATACCTGCCATTTCGGAAAACTTGGGTATATTGGTTTTGGGGCAATTGCGACTTTTCTAATTTTTGGTGTTTCCGGGTCATTAAGCATCGTCTGAAACTTTTCAATTTGTTTAGTCAACAGATCAAGGCTGTCTTTGAATCGGTCTCTTGTTGTGACAAGCCTTTCATATTCGGCTCTTGCATTTTCAAGCCCTTTGAGCTGAACGGCGGCCTCGTTCCTTTTTGCCTGCATTGTTGCCCGCTCAGTTTCAAGGCTTCTTTGTTGGTCCTGTGCCGCAGTGAGCTGTGATTCTCTATTTACCCGTGCGATTTCAAGGTATCTTTCCTCAATCTGGCGGTCTGTTTGTATTATTCTTTCGCGGATTTCTTTGACTGTTCTATGGTTTTCGCCGAGGCTAGACTGTTTTTGTTCGAGAAGTGTTTTTATCTGTGCTTTTTCTTGTTTTAACGCCAGAACAATTGAGTCCTGCTCTGTTTGAGCCTGTGTAACGATGTCGATGCCAGTGGTTTGTACCCTTGATTCGTATGTTTTTATTTGCTCTTCTAGCCTACTGATTTCGTTTTCAAGATTATCAAGCTGCAAAACTAATTGCTGTTCTTTTTGGTTTATCGTATGCTGATCTTCTTCTTGCATGCTCAGACCTGTAAATCCCGAACTTGCTCTCCAGTCATCGAGAGCATTGTTAGCGTTTAACAGGTCTCGTTTTAGTACAGTTTCCTGGGCGGTGAGATTTTGCAGCTTATACTGAATGTCTGTTTTGCTTGATTCAGCCTGCTTGTTGACGAAAAGATCTACGGCGATATTGACAATTGTCGCGGATTCTGCAGGGCTTGCCGTTCTCATTGAAACCGTTAGAAGCTGGCTTTCTCGTTGTGGCGAAACGCCGAAATCATCTTTGAGCTTTTCAATGCCGTCGACAAATGGATTATCAAGACTCTGGAACCATTTCGTTGTTCTAACTGCATCGAGCCTGAGAAGGTCATCAAAGAGTGATTCCTGTGTCATTCTTCCTGCCATTTCCACACGGTATTGATAAAGAATATCCTTGTTGCCTGTGGTTGTGGCGATGTTTGTCGGGTCCTGTCTGTCTGGGGATTCGACACGAACGACGGTAATTGCCGTATATTTGGGTATATATGTAAGACACAGAAACCATGCTATGCCGCCGACAATCAGGCCTGCAATCGTGAATGAAATAATCATCCAGATATGTCTTCTGAAAATTGCCAGAATCTCTTTTGGTGTCATTCCAATTGCCTGACTGGGGCTTGGTGTTCCAGCAGCGTGAACAGGCCTTGATATAGAATTAATTGTCGCTCTTGTTAAATCTGACATTTTTGCAAATCTCCTGGTACAGGTGTAATTTAGTTGTTTCTGATACTTGTTATTGCCTGTTTGATTCTTTCTATGTCCTTTTTGGTAAACGAATCCTTACCTAAGTCGAGTGCTGTTTCATAATTTTTTAAGGCGACATCATTGTTGCCTAGTTTTTCATTTACTATCGCAAAATGGTCATAAAAATCAGCAGGGGCGTTGGCGGAATCTTTTTCAAAAAGTTGTTTTGCGCGAATGAGCAGATTCAATGCCTTTTGGTAATCGCCAGTTTTAATCAGTACAAAAGCATAAGTATCCATAATGCCTGGGTTGTTCGGCAATTTATTATAAGCTTTTTCAGCGTATTTGAGGGATTGTTCCAGTTTTACATCAGTAGAAGCAAGCATATAGGCGAGATTATTCAATACCTGTACATCGTCAGGACGTTTTTGAAGGACAGCCTCATATTCTTTTGTGACCAAATCAAAGAACTGGTCGTTTTTGGTGTCCTGATAAGCTGTTTGTAGTGCTGATAGCTTATGAGATTCCAGAAAATCAATTGCATTTTGATCTTTATTTAAAGAGATTGTTTTGTCAAGAAACTCAATTGCCTTGAGATACTGTTTGTCGTCAATGTTTAATTTGTACATTGCGAAGGTGAGATATGCGGAATTCTGGTTTTGGTTATATCTATCGGTAATCAAATCCATTGCAAGTTGTTTGTCGATATTTTTTCCGATATAGTCGGCAACATTTGAGATGACGATGTAATTTTCCGCGACTCGATCGATAGCTTTATTTGCAAATCCGATAGCCGCTTCGGTGTCGCCAGATTTATATTTGGCATTTGCGATAACAAGAAAGGCAGGAACTGAATAATCCGAGTCTATGTATTTTGACGCGAAAGAGACCGCTTCGTTAAATTTTTGTGCTTCGATAAGTGTGGACAGGTAGCCGCTGAATGATTCAAAATTGCCTTGCGGCTGAGTTATCTGCCATCCTTTGTCGAATAACCCGGCGGCCAGATCATAATTTTTATTGCTTAAATAATAGGATGCGTACTTGTTATACCAGACGGGCGAGTCAGCAAAAGCAGCAATTGCTTTTTCGTAGAAATTTACGATTTCATTTTCTCTTCCGCCTCTGAGGTATATGTCTTCGAGAATCAGCCACGCCAAGCGAGGGGACTGCGGACTTTCAATAGCTGAGCCTAACTCGACGACAGCATTATTCTTCTGGTTTGTCTGGAGATAGGCTTTGGCAAGATCTATTTTAACTTCCGGCGTTGGATTTATGGCTTTGCTTCTCTTGAAACTGTCGATGGCATCTTCGAAATTGCCGAGAAGAGAACAAATTTGGCCTTTCAGTTGCCAGCCTTGCGCACTTTCTGGATCATTGGTTAAAGCGGTGTTTACGGTTTTAAGTGCTTCGTCGAGTTGGCTGTTTCTGGTACATATAAGTGCCTTGAAGAGATATAATCGCATATCATTCTGGCCTCTTTCGAGCAAGCTGTTGATTTTGTTGCTTGCCTCGTCAATAAGCCCTGTTTCTATGTATCCCCGTATCTGGAGCAGGTTATTGTCCATGTTGTCGGGGGCAATCTTTACAAGTGCATCTGAATATTTAATTACATCATTTTGGCTTGAAGTTTTCTCTGCAATCAACAGTAAACCTTTTAGCAGTTCTTCGTTTTTTTGATCATTGCTGTATAGTGTATCAAGAATTTCCTTTGCCTTGTCGTATTTGCCGCCCTGAATGTAAAACCTCCAGAGCAGGGAACGATCTTCTTTTATGAAGGTTTCCGCCTCTTTTTCTCTACCTGTTTTCTGAAGCAGCGTAACGTATAATTTTACAGCATCTTCATTTTTGGCATCAAGTTTAATTGCCTGATTCAGTGAAGCTTCTGCGATTTCATAAAATGGTTTTTGAAGATTTTCAGGCAGAGCGGGTACGGTTCTTTCAACTATCTGCATTGAAAGCATCGCTATTCTTGTTAAATTTTCCGCTGAAGGGGACATTCGCTGTACGTTCTGAAGCAGTGCAATCGCTTTGTCTGGTTCGGTTTGGGCAATGACATCTGCATAGACGATCTGAAGTTGTAAATCATTCCTGTTAAGATTTAGAGCATTCTGCAGGGCATTCCTTGTTTCGATTCGCTGTTCTGAATTAAGACTATCTCCGAGTTTGGTGTTTCGCTGATACAAGAGCAGGGCGAGATTTCTGGAATATTCCGGACTGAATGGATTATATTTTATGGTCTTTCGTGCGTCCTCAGTTGCCTCGTCGAGTTTATCCGACAGCAAATAAATTCTGCTGCGAATGAGATATAATCCTGAATTCAGCGGTTTTTCTTCTATACACTTATTGATTTTCTCAAGAGCATCGCTGTAATCTTTTTTGACCATAGACAGCCTTGCCTGATATGAGAGCCCCTGGCATTGGTCTATATTTAGTTCACTGCATGTCCGGGCGATTTTGTTGGCAGTTTCGATATCATTTTTCGTCAGGGAAATATTGAAAATGTTTTCCATAACAAACGCGTTGTTTGGATCTATTTTCAGAGCAGCCTGATAACTGTTGATGGCTTTGTCTGCCTGATTTGTCTGTGCGTAGAAACTGCCTAATGAAATAAGCCTTTTTAGCGGATCATCAAGTTCTGATATGGCCTGTTCTCTTAATTCTAACTGTCTTTCTGCTGAGATATTATTTGGATCTGGTTCGAGAAGAATTTTGCTGAAGAATTTTATACTAACATCATCAGGATGAACCGCTTTGTACATCTCAATGGCTTGACCTGCTTTTTCAATCTGATTGTTCCGCTGGCAATATTGATAAAGTTCGGTAAAGGTTTGCATTGATACTAATTCGGGATTGGCTTTGAGTACTTCAAAAACAATATCCGACTTCTGGGAAAGAAGGTTATTGATTGTTTTCTTGATATTGTCCTGTGCCTGAATTTCCTGCTGGCTGCCTTTTCCGGCACTTTGCTGCATCTGCATGGAAGCCATACTATTTTGCTGAATTTCTAAAGTTAACAGACTTATCCTGGCAAGTTTCAGATTTGGGTCATTTTTGTCAAAATCTGATATAAGCTCCTGTGCCTTTTCTGTTTGGCCTGTCGAAACAAGTGCTGAAAACTTTATGTTTCTGGTTTTATCGGTATGTCCGAATATGTTTTCATAGGCATCGAGAGCGTTTAATGCGCTTGCAGGACTTATTTGGTTTAAAAACGCAACATAGTTCAGCAGAACGTCAGGTCTTGTCATCAGAAAATCTGTCTGACTCAAAGCGCTGTTCAGAAATTCCATCAGCAAACCTGTTTCAGTTGAATTTTCAAATATTTTTGCAAGATAATAAGAAACGAGCGAATCCGTTGTATTAGCTGCTTTGAATTTTTCGTAGGCTTGGTAAAGCTGATTTGTTGCCTGCAAAGTGTTTCCTGATGCAAGACTCAGGAGGCCATCCCATTTTAGAACCATTGGACTATCAGGTGAGGCAAGAACCTGCTTGATTTGATGTATGTTCTCCTGAGCGGATTCGATATTCTGTTTTTTGGCATCCTGCTGTTTTTCATCTAATGCGTCTTCAATGTGAATTTGGGCCAAAAGGCTATGCATCATAACTTTTCTGTTTATATTGGCGGCCTTGGTAATATCGGGTACGTCCTGAGCCTTGGGGTTTTGTAAGGCTTTTTGGGCCAGTTCAACGGCTTTGTCCCTATATTGTGTTTGCTTGGTTATCAGATAATTGTCGTGACTTAATTTTGCTGATGCAATTATGTAATCGATATTTTCCGGATCTACGGCAAGTGCCTTGCTGGAATATTCAAGTGCCTGCTGCTGTTTCCCTATTCGGCTATAGTAATTGGCAAGAGCCATCTGGGCATCAGCTGATTCAGGGAATTTTTGCGTGAGCGTGAGAAATTCCGGTTCCATTGCGATTAGTGCTTCTCGGGTTCCCTGAGCGGAGATGTTGACAGCATTGATATACGCTTTGGGATCCTGAGGATTTTTTTCGATGCACAGGCTGAGCAATTCATTTGCTTTTTCCTTAGCTTTATCCAGAGCATTTAATATGCCGGCATCCTGTTGCATCTGGCCTTGGGCAACAATAGCCTGAGCAAGATAATTGTACTGCTCAACTGGTGTCTGATCTCCGGAAAGGTCAACAGCCTTTTGCATAAATTCTATGGCTTCAGTGATAGTAGTCTTTGAATCTGCGGTTGAGCCAAGAACAGCGCTATAAAATAATGCTTTGCCTTTTAAGTAATAAAGATTAGGGTCGATTTCAACTCCGGCATCTTCTTTTGCCTTAATTGTTTCAGTTGCGGTTGTTCCAATATGCTGCCATACGCCGATTTCGCCGCTTTCGGCACGGGTTTTGAAGTAATCAATGATCAGGTTTCGTGCGTTCCAGTTCTGCGGGTCAACAGTAACAATTTTGCCGTAGCAGGCTATTACAGAATCCCATGCGTTGACCTTATTGAAAATTTCGATTGCTTTCTGTAGATACTCGATTTGCTTGTCAGCTTTTTTTGTATTGCTGAAAGCGGCAACATAATCACCAGCGGCCTTTTGATATTTTTCAACAAGTTCCTCTGACTGAAGGTCAATAGGTACATTAGCAAGCTCAGCGAGTCTGCTTTCGGCTCGGCTGATATATCTACTTGGGCTTCGTCGCCATTTTTGGGCTAATAAACCAGCAACAACAAGCATAGTGATGCTTGCAAAAATAATAACGCCGATTACTGCGACTTTAGTATTAATTTTTTTAGCCATTACCTCTTAACCTCTATAAAAGAACCTGTTTATTTTTTTTCGTTGGCTTTTTTCCAGTCGGGCCAATGATTTTTCTCAAGCACCGGTGCAAGCACCGATAATAGTTTTTCGCTTGCCTTTACAACTTCATCTTTGTTTGGATAAATCGCGGTGTTGATGCTTGATATATTATAAAATTTCCATTCAACTTTTGAGAAATAAGAATATTTGCTGAAAAGATTGGCTTGTAGATAAGTTCTGCATTCATCTCTGCCGCCTGCATATTCTCCATTGACCTTGAAGAAATATAAAACGTCAAATTTGACATCTGCAGACCATAAATTGGCCTTTTTATTTCCGAAGGTAAGTTTTTTGAGTGGGATGCCGTTTAATTCCAATGTCTGTGAGCCAATCTGCTGATTGCCGCCGCCAGTGTAGCATTCTTCGGGGACGTGCGGAACCTGATCAGGATTTCCTGTGTAATATGTTATAAACAGTGAGCATCGTCTCACAGGGCTGTTTGCTGGTACTTCGGTGTCGACCAGTTCCCATTGAATGTAATCTTTGGTGCCCAGCTCTTCTTCCACTTTGGGGTTCTCAATTTTATATTCGTGTACTACTTCATAGGGCCTAAGAAGCAGCTTGTCGATGTTGTCGAGAGAGCTTTTCAGCGGCAAAGGTAACTTTATAAAAAATACGCCAAGATGATTTATTATCGCAGGCATTCCCATAACAGCAGCAGCCAGAGTTATTACGCATAGAACAAAGGCAGGCTGAAAATATATTTTAAAAATATTATTCATTTTTTGCGACATTATCTGTCTCCGCCGAGCCGTTTTTTGCGATTATAATTTCCTTCTCGTTTGGCGACGATGTCTTTTCATCGACAAAAATATTCGACATAAACCACGCCAGCAACCCATACATTCCAAATGCCAGAGGCAGCATTGCCATCCCCAGAGCATCGTGATAGATTCCCTGTGCGTATTTGGGTGATATCAGCACGTATATGAAACCTGTTACGGCAACTCGAACTATATTGCAGAAAATTGCGATGGGGATCGTACTTGCAAGAAGTACCAATCGCTGTGTCCAATGTCTTTTGTGCAGATACGCCATCGCTACACCAAGGGCTACAAATGCCATTAAAAGCCGCATTCCGCTGCAAGCTTCCGCAACGTCAAGCGATGGCTCAAGTACTTTGCCTTTATAAACTATATCGATTATGACGCCTCTTGAAGTTGCTTCAAGGTCTTTAACCAGATTTAAAAGGCCTGTGGCAACTGTCGATGCCCAAATCCGCATTGGTATTGTTATTGCTTTGTAGAGTCTGTCGGGCAGCGGAATCGCAAAGCCTATATATAAAATCGGAAGCCAGGTGTATTTAATAAGTTGAAATCCGCCAAGCAGCAGAACAATTCCAATAAGCATCGGAAGCATAAGAACTGCAAACAGGATTCCAAAATTTATTTGAAGTGCATTCAGTATATAAACTGCCAAAGTAAGCAGCATAACAACAAGGCCAAGGTAATTAGGTTTGGGTTTAATGGATAGTATTTCCTGCTTTTGCTGATTCAGAAAATACAGCGAAAACAATGGAATTAAAAAGCCATGCGACCAACTGGATTCTGTAAGCCATCTGCGAAGCATTGAGTAATATAACTCGTTATAAAAGAACATAAAAAAAAGTACACCAACGATACCCATTTTTATGTAGGTATGCACAGACAGCGACAACCAACTCAGTTGGATGGTGTTTGCTGTTGTTTCCGGATTTTGCGGTGTTTGACTATCTTTTATCATGAATACTTAATTTCTTAAACAAATTAGAATATACTTGGAATAGGCCTGCTTGTTCCGAAATCTCTGTCAGCAAAGTTTCGGTCGTATATAAACCCAAAACCATATGTAGCTCTGAAAGCATTTCTAAGCACCGCTGCGAATCTTGATGTGGGCAGTGTTCCGACATTTATTGTATCGTTTTCCTTGATAAAGAAATCCGGCTGTAAGCCTCTGGCGATTTTATCCAGATCAACAGAGACAATCTGCTCGCTGTTTTCGCCAACCCTTCTACGAACCTCAACCCTTGAAGGTTCAGCTAAAGCACTAAGCCCGCCAGCGGCGGCAACCGCCTGAATCAGCGTCATCGGCCTTCCTGTCAGATCAACATACCCCGGGTTGTTTACGTTGCCCATAACAACAGCTTCGCCGACAACATTAAACGGTACGGTGATAATATCACCCGGTCTTATCACGATATTGTATCTTGGATCCACGCCTAGCCTCTTGACCGGTACGCGAATGACTCTTGTCTGGTCGTCGCTTATAACTTCTGGCAAATTCATAGCAGAACCCTGCTTTTTGGGGGTTTGTGCAAGTTTTTCTCTGATTGATACATCATTTGCATCTATGGCAAAGGGGTCTTCAATTTCCTCAGCAACCCATTTGCCGTCTTTGAAAATCCATTCAGTGCGGACTTCTTTTGCCGGTTTGTTAGCGTTGGGGTCTAAATTAGTATCCAACATATTCGGAGCATCCAGCAAATCGTCTTCTTCCATCTCGAGTCCATCAGGCATGGCCAACGACTTTAATTCTTTATAGGAGGTTGATTCCGATGCAGAGATGACTATATTTCCATTAGCGGAACTAGGTGTGGTATTTTTCGAAGTATGAGGTGCAATTATTTCAAGAAGCTCTTCACTGTTATCTTGATTTTTGTTCTGAGGCTCAATTGGAGTAAGATTAATTTCAGGCTGAACAGGGGGGGCGTAAGAAGGCGTTTGCAGTGGTGTCTGTCTTGAATCCAATGCCTGTCTGTTTTCATATCTTGTGATGTAAATATTGCTTACGTTGAACTGTCTTGGTGAGCCGGCCTGTGCAAGAGCATCGGCAAGTCTCAAAGTGTATCCCGGCAGTTCGTATCTGCCTGGTCTGGGCAGTCCTTCGCCAAGTATTGTGAAAGTTCTGCTCGGAGAACTTTCCAGTTTGACTGTTATCGACGGATTTTTCAGAATTGTTGGCGACAGAATTTGTTTTAGTTCTTCCTCAAGCTGAGCAACTGACAATCCGGTCGCCTGAATATTACCAACTTCGGGAATTGAAATATTTCCACTTTCGCTGATTTCGAAAATCTGGTTAAAAGGCACTGTTTCCTGAAGCAGCTCGAAAATATAGACGTTGACAAAATCGCCTACACTAAGGATATAATCTTGTTCCAGTTCAAGCAGATCAACAGGTTTCGGTTCTTCGGATTCGACAAATTTCGGTTCCTCCTCTTCCGCTACGCCGAGTGAATCAAGTATTATGTTGACGACAGGGGTCGGACGAAACCTGCCGATTTGCGTCGGATCAAGTATGTCTTTCTCGCAACCGCAAAAGGCAACAATCAATCCCAAAATAATGGCTGGCAGGAAAAATAAACGGATATTCGGCATTATAATAATTCCTTAAAACTTTTTACGATTTTTAAAGCTCCTTTTTGCAAAGGGATTTAACCATATTATCGGCTGTTTCAATCTAATGGTATTAAAAAACTCTTCTATTATAAGTCTCGGCAAAATAATACGTTGCCTTAACTATAAATCGGAAATAAATATCTATTATAGACTAATGGAGCCAGCCTGAGAAATCCAGCAAATAAAAACAACAAATGTACAGTTTAAAAGAAGTTTTGTTCGTATAAATACCATTAAACCTGTTAAACTCTATATTTACCCTCTACTTTAATGGGCCATTATGTCTGTATATTCAATTTTCAGTACTTTTACGCCAGGTGAGTTATTTTTGCCGACAGAAGATATCTCTATTGTGGCAGGAAATACCGCAGTTAATGCACTGGAATTTTTGTAATCGTAGCCTTTGGCGAAATAATCTTTTGAAATAATTAAATCTAGTCTATTAGTATCCAGATTTTCATAAAAAGCGTAACCATTTTTCTGGGTACTTGTTTTGTGGTACCATTGGCCGTAAATATTTACTGGGTCGCTATTTATAATTGTATGATCTGATTTGGCGGCTATCAGCATTTCGAGTATCAAGCCAGCAATTTGTTTGTCGAAAATATTTAGCGGCGAATTTGCAGGCAAAGAAATACCTGAATAATTAAAATTTCCATTTGCGTCAAGCTTGAAAATTGCTTCCCCATCAGCCGTTGTGGTTTTAATTAAAATGCTGTTGTCGCAAAGGCATATAAGATGTGTTTGACTTGTGAAAAATTTGCTTCCATCGTCTTTGAAGATGGTCATCACACCTTCAGCTTGTACGCTTGATGGTGAAATACTGCACGATTGGCAGCTTTGCTGCGATAAAAGCTCTTGTTTTTGTTCCGCTCTGCAACCAATAAAAAAAAGTGTGCCCAGCATTGCAGTGAATGTAAGTAAAAAAGTCTTCATTGCTCCACCTCATATAAGAAAAAAAAAGTATGCCCCCGATTAGTTTCAGGGGCATACCAAATCAATCGACTAATTACTCCTGACTACAGTTACATTTTATCTGTGAAAACTGCTCAAGCATAGCAAATTTTGCCTTAATTTCAGCTTCAGCTTCATTTGCAAGCTTTTCAGCAATTTCCGGGCTAGCGGTCTTCAAAGCACGGAATCGGTTTTGGCCGAAAGCGTAATCCTTGTAGCTGCCCGTTGGAGCCTTTGAATCAAGCTGAAGCGGGTTCTTGCCTTCTGCGGACAGTCTTGGGTCAAATCTGAACAATGGCCATGCTCCGCACTCGACAGCCTTTTTCTGTTCACGCAGGCCAGTTGTCATATTGATGCCGTGAGCGATACAGTGTGTGTTGGCGATGATCAGCGACGGGCCGTTATATGCGGCAGCTTCCGTAAATGCCTTGACTGCCTGATTTGGATTTGCACCAAGAGAAATCTTGGCGACATAGATATTTCCGTAGGTCATAGCTATCATTCCCAGGTCTTTCTTGGCCATCGGTTTTCCGCCAGCTGCGAATTTGGCGACAGCGCCTTTGGGTGTTGATTTGGACATCTGTCCGCCTGTGTTTGAATACACCTCGGTATCAAGTACGAGAACATTGATGTTCTTGCCGCTTGCCAGCACATGGTCAAGTCCACCGTAACCGATGTCATAGGCCCAGCCGTCTCCGCCGAGTACCCATACACTCTTGTCTACAAGGTAATCAGCAACGGTTAGAAGCTGTTTGCAGTCGCCGCAGTTGCTTGCTTTAAGTTTTGCTTTGAGTACATCAACTTTAGTTCTGAGGGTTTCGATGTCTGCCTGAGTCTTGTTTGTATTTTTAGATGCTGCAGAAATTTCTTCAGCCATAGCCTTGTCAACGCATCCGCCGGCAGCTACTTTCTCGAGCAGTTCAAGTGCATACTCTTTGAATTTGTCGCATGTCAGCCTCATACCCATACCGAACTCGGCATTGTCTTCGAAAAGGCTGTTTGACCAGGCAGGACCGCGTTTATCTTCATCCCTTACGGTGTAAGGAGTTGTCGGCAGGTTTCCGCTGTAAATCGATGAGCAGCCAGTTGCGTTTGCAATGAGGGCCCTGTCGCCGTAAAGCTGGCTGAGCAGTTTAACATAAGCTGTTTCGCCGCAGCCTGCACAAGCGCCAGAATATTCAAACATTGCCTGAATGAACTGGCTTCCTTTGATTGAAGCGCGATTGTATTTGGCAGGGTCAGTATTTGGAATCTTCAGGAAGTACTCATAATTTTCACGTTCGGTAGGTCTGAGTTTTTCCTGGTCAGCCATATTGATGGCCTTTTTGCCTGTAGGCTGCTTGTTTTCATCTTTCTGCATAGCAGGGCAGTTGTCAACGCATGCTCCGCAACCAGTGCAATCTTCCGGTGCGACCTGAACGGTGAATTTCATTCCAGCAAGCTCTTTACCTTTCGCATCTGCACATTTGAATGTAGCAGGAGCGGTTTTCGTATATTTATCATCATATGCTTTTATTCTTATTGATGCGTGAGGACATACTAATGAACATTGGCCGCATTGAATGCAAATATCTGGTTCCCATTCTGGAATGTGAACGGCAATATTGCGTTTTTCAAATGCTGTTGTGCCCAACGGGTATTTTCCGTCAATCGGCATTTTGCTTACCGGCAGGTCGTCGCCGTTGCCAGCCATAATAACGCCTGTAACATCTTTAACGAATTGAGGAGCATTAGCTGAAACGGCTGGAGGCATTTTGAAGCAGCTGGTTGCTTTGGCAGGAACAGTAACTTCTTCGATGTTATTGAGGCCCGCGTCAATCGCCTTGAAGTTCATATTGACGATTTTCTCGCCCTTGGCGCCGTATGACTTTTTGGTAGCATACTT
>CAMDDF010000024.1 GCA_945890885.1 Candidatus Kuenenia stuttgartensis
AAACAACTCAACAGAAACAGAATAAAACCCTAACCATGCCCTTTAGCCCCTCATTCTATATCGTACAAATAACAATTGTCAATACCTATTTTGGCGGTATATTCGAAATTTATTTACTACAATGTCCGCAATAATCCGCTAACAATTTGGCCAGCCTATTGACCCCAACCGATATTGCCTATATGATATTGGCTATATTGTAAATGCCGAAAGGGACCATATGAACTGTCCAACCTGCAACGATAAGCCGATGATAACACTAGAGTTAAACGAAGTAGAGGTCGATTATTGCCTCGAATGCAAAGGCATCTGGCTCGATGAGGGCGAACTGGAAACGCTTCTTGATTCTACAGCATTGGCCATAGAATTACTCGATTCTTTCCGGAAAACGCAATCAGACGAGATAATCCACAGGTGCCCTATCTGCCTGAAAAAAATGGAAAAAATTTCGGTTGGCGATTCGGAAAAACAGATAATTATAGACAAGTGCGCCAAAAATCACGGCCTATGGTTCGACAAGGGCGAACTGCCGCTGATACTCGAAAAGGCAAGCCTTGACAAAGAAAGCAAAATACAAAAATTATTAAAAGAAATCTTCATCCAAGATTAACTCAAACAAAAACGCGGGCACAAGCGTAGAGTGCAAATAGCAAAATAAAATACGAAAATTTATTACAAGGAGAAACAGATATGACAGCACTATGGATTCTAATCGCGATTATCGTACTTCTGGCAATTTTCATTATCGGCATCTACAACGGCCTAATCCAGCTTCGCAACCAGGTTGACAACGCATGGTCGCAGATTGACGTTCAACTAAAACGCAGACACGACCTCATCCCCAATCTCATCGAAACAGCCAAAGGCTATATGCAGCATGAACGCGGCACATTCGAAGCTATCACTAACGCACGAAGCCAGGCGATGCAGGCTCATTCCGTAGGCGAATCGGCAAAAGCTGAAGGCCATCTTACAGAAGCATTGAGCAAATTCCTGCTTACCGTTGAAAACTATCCGGACCTCAAAGCAAACACTAATTTTCTTTCATTACAGGAAGAACTATCCAGTACGGAAAATAAAATCAGCTTCTCAAGGCAGGCCTATAACGATTCTGTGCTGATGTTCAACAATAAGGTTCAGATGTTCCCATCGAATATTATCGCAGGAATGTTCAGTTTCGGCAAAAAGGAATTCTTCGAGATTGATAACGCCGCTGAACGCGCTGTGCCGAAAGTACAGTTTTAGGCTAGATTATGTAAACCACCCCGGCCTTCGGCCACCCCTCCTTTGCAGGAGGGGAGTTTGTGTGTGCGATGTCCTAAGGAATCAACGAAGAAAATTTAGGAAATGGCAATGACTGAGGATATGAAATTACTAATCTTTGGGATTATTTGCTGTCTTTTCGGAATAGGTTTTGCAGTTTACTATATATGCTATGTAGTAAAATTAATATACTTGAGGCATAAGTGCAGAAAACAGATAAGAGATTTTGTCGAAGAAAATCCACAAAATCCTATATCTGACGAATTGAAAGCTGAATATTTGTGAAACAAAAAATCAGTGAAATCTGCTGAACCTGTAAATAAATAATTGAAGGATCAAGAATCGTTTATGATTTGGGAACTGATACAAGCAAATAAACGCAAGTCGATAATGCTTATGGCCGTGATGGCATTTGTGCTGCTCGCAATGGGCGGGCTGATCGGAATGCTTATCAACAGCAAGAATCCGCAAAATGGCGCGATGTTCGGAATGATTATCGCCAGTGCGGTCTTTGCTATCCTGACGATGATAAGTTTTTCCGCAGGCGACCAGATACTGCTATCCTCCAGCAAGGCAGTGCCCATCACAAAGGAAATGCACCCCCAGCTATTTAACGTCGTCGAAGAAATGACCATCGCTGCCCAACTGCCGAATATGCCGAAGATTTATATTATCCCCGACCCGTCGCCGAACGCATTCGCAACCGGCAGAAATCCTAAAAATGCCTCGATAGCTGTTACCGCCGGGCTGCTTAGCAGACTTAACCGTGATGAACTGCAAGGCGTAATCGCTCACGAAATGAGCCACATCATCCACCGCGACATTTTATATGTTACGCTGGCGGGCATAATGCTCGGCTCGATAGTTCTGATTTCGCAGGTATTTTTACGGAGTATGTTTTACAGCTCGATGGGCAGGAGAACATCATCACGCGACAATCAGGGCGGCGGAGCAATTCTGGTACTAGTAATCGCTATCATCGCGGCGATACTGGCTCCAATACTGGCACAGATTTTATATTACACATTATCACGTCGGCGGGAATATCTGGCGGACGCGGGAGCAGCAAGGCTTACACGCTATCCCGAAGGACTTGCCAGTGCGCTGGAAAAAATATCCGGCGCCCATGTCCCGATGGAAACAGCAAATAAGGTAACCGCCCCGATGTATATCATTCCGCCAATGGTCAAAGACAAAATGGCTTTTGCAGGCTTAGGAATGACGCACCCGCCGATAGAAAAAAGGGTAGCGGTACTCCGCAAGATGACTCACGGAGCGGCCTTTAGCGATTACTCTGAAGCCTTTACTTCCGTAACAGGCTCAAAACACGGAATACCCAAATCAGCATTAGCAGACAAGGAAGAGGTGCAGATAAGGGATTCGTCCAGAGAATCTTCGCCGTCCAAGGCTAATCAAAATAAACAGATGCGGCAGGCCAACGATATAATCCGAATGGTCAATGGATTCGCGTTCCTCAACTGTGCCTGCGGACTTAAAATGAAATTGCCGCCGAATTTTAAAGCCAAACAAATCGCCTGCCCCAAATGCGGAACGGTACATAACGTAAACTAAAACAATCGATAGTCCTTAGTTTTGAGTGTTGAGTTAGAAGAGAGATCCCTCGTCGCTACGCTCACTCGGGATGACATTGGGCCACATTTGTTAATCGGAATTGGTATTATCGTGTCGCTTGCGCTCCACGCTTTCACTTAAAACCCGCCGAATGAATCGGTGGGCTAAAGAGTCGTTATTACCCGTTGATTATATCCAATAGCTGTTTGTGTGCCTTTGGGTTAGCAACGAGTATCTCGTAAGGCTCCCTGTTATAGTTTGCTACATCGAAGTTTTCGATTTTATTGCCCTTCCAGTCAGTGATTACAGCACCTGCCTGTTTGGCGATGATTACGCCTGCTGCAATATCCCATATTTTCGGATAATGGCTCGCTGTGCCTGCAAGGCCGCCGTTGGTGACATAAGCGAGCTGCATAGCGGTTGTTCCAAAATTTCTGAAACGGCACATAAGCATAATCCGGTTTTGCCAGGCTGGGATTTTGTCTTTGAAATGGCCATCGATGCCGACATTTGAGAAGTTCGTCAATGGTTCATTGCCGCAGGTGATGGGGGAGTTATTGAGCATCGCCCCGGTATTTATTGCCGCTGTGAACATAGACTCGGTAGATGGCTGAAAAATTACGCCCGCAATCGGCTTGCCGTCTGCGATAACTCCGATGCTGACCGCAAAATACGGGATACCGCTGGCATAATTGTTCGTGCCATCGATGGGGTCGATAACCCACCAGATGTTTTCGCCGCGAGGTGCGATTTTGAGCAAATGGCCATCATTGCTCTCTTCGCCGAGAAATCCGTGATCCGGAAAATTTTCTTTAATTCTTTCAATGATAATTTCCTGACACTGGGGGTCAGCGGTGGTTACAAGCTCGTTTTCACTTTTTTCGATTTTCTTTGCATAGCCGATAAGTTCCATTGCACGCTGCCCTGCCAGACGTGCCGCAACAGTAGCGGTTTCAAGTATTTGCGCGATTCGTTTATTGTCTATTTCCATAATGTCAGCCCTTGAAATTAAATTTCGAATTGAGGATATATTTTAGCAGATGCAGCATTAAAATCCATTAAAAAAAGTGGATTGAAAAAAGAGGCATCAGTGATTGATTCCCGTCCTACAAATTATCCGGCAGCTTCCGCTGCTGGGCTTCTATTACTGGTCACATACTGCCAAGGTGGCAGAGAGCCAAGCCAAAAACACAAGATGACACCATCAGCAGGTATCAGCAACGGCGAATCATCTTGCACATAAAGCCTTTAAGAACAAGAATTTAAATCAAATAATCTATCACGGGTACTAATTGGCACAGCATTTGCAAAATCAGGCTATTATGTTTTATTAGAATGAAGTTGGAATATGGTTGCCAGCAGCGAAGATACTATAAATATAATGCTCAATCCAGCCGATTGGCCATGGCCGGAGGCTGTGCGGGACATATTTCAGCCCAGAGGCATAAACTCGCTGGTTATCTCTGATGCAAATGAGGCTATTGAAGTGATTCAAAGCCAGCGTATCCATACCGCGATTGTAGATATGGATGCCGAGAAAGCCAACGGTCTGGCGACAATAAAGGTTATCAGGGCACATTTTCCGATGCTGCCGTGTATTCTTTTGGCCAGAGACGTTCAGCAGGAGCTTTTGAGCAGAGCGCTGGAGCTTGAGGTTTTCAGCGTTATTGAAAAGCCGGTTGACTTGTCGGTTCTGGTAGAACAACTAAACAGATTATTTGTAAGACGTTTTAACATTAAAATATTCAGTCAGACACACTAAAGTAATTGAAAGGAACGAAAAAATGAAAATCAAACCTTTGGCAGACAAGATACTTGTCCAGAGACTTGAAGCTGAATCAGTAACAGCAGGCGGCATTGTATTGCCGGAAAGCGCTAAGGAAAAACCGCAAAAAGGTAAAGTTGCCGCATTAGGTCAGGGCAAAGTACTCGACGACGGCAGCAGAAGCAAATTCCAGGTCAAAAAAGATGACCAGGTGCTTTTCACAAGCTATGCGGGAACAGAAGTAAAAATCGATGGAAAAGAATATCTGATAATGGATGAATCCGATGTTCTTGCAGTAATTGAATAAATAATTACAGGAAATATTTTCACAGGAGATAAAAATGGCAGCTAAAAAAATAGCATACGATACAGAAGCAAGAGCAGCTATTCGCACTGGCGTGAATAAGCTTGCAAGAGCTGTAAAGGTAACACTTGGCCCGTGCGGCAGAAATGTTATTCTTGAAAAATCATTCGGCTCACCAACCGTTACAAAAGACGGCGTTAGTGTCGCAAAGGAAATCGAACTCGAAGACGCTTATGAAAATATGGGCGCGCAGATGGTTAAAGAAGTCGCAAGCAAAACAAGCAATGTTGCTGGCGATGGAACAACAACCGCGACCATCCTTGCAGAAGCTATCTTCGAAGAAGGCTTAAAGAACATCACTGCTGGTGCAAATCCTATGCAGGTTAAACGCGGCATAGAAAAAGCAGTTACAGCATTGGTTGATGAGCTTGCTAAAAAAAGCATCTCTATCACCACAAGCAAACAGGTTGAACAGGTTGCGACTTGCTCAGCCAATCAGGATGCCGAAATCGGCAAAGTTATGGCCCAGGCAATGGACAAAGTCGGCAAAGACGGCGTAATCACCGTTGAAGAAGGCCAGGGACTCGAAACAACAGTTGAGCTGGTCGAAGGTATGCAGTTCGATAAAGGTTATCTGAGCCCGCATTTCGTAAATCACTTTGAGAATATGACAGTCGTTCTCGATAAGCCTTATATTCTTATTAACGAAAAGAAAATCAGCAATGTTAAATCAATCGTGCCGATACTTGAAAAGGTCGCAAAACAAGGCAGGCCCCTGCTGATTATCGCTGAAGACATCGAAGGCGAAGCACTTGCAACATTAGTCGTGAACAAACTTCGCGGCGTATTGCAGATTGCAGCGGTCAAGGCTCCAGGCTTTGGCGACAGACGCAAGTCAATGCTTGAGGATATCGCAGTTCTTACCGGCGGACAGGCAATCTTTGAAGACCTCGGCATCCAGCTTGAAAACGTCGAGCTTACACAGCTTGGTCAGGCTAAGAGAGTTACCATCGACAAAGAAAACACCACCGTCGTTGAAGGTGTCGGCAAAGCTGATGCTATCAAAGGAAGAATCGCTCAAATCAAAACCGAAATCAGCAATTCTACCAGCGATTATGATATTGAAAAACTTCAGGAAAGGCTTGCTAAACTGGCAGGCGGCGTAGCACAGGTTAATGTCGGTGCTGCTACCGAAGCGGAAATGAAAGAAAAGAAAGCACGCGTCGAAGATGCACTACACGCTTGCAGAGCCGCAGTTGAAGAAGGTATTCTGCCTGGCGGCGGAATTTCTTCGCTGAAAGTTCTCGGCTGTCTTGATAAGATTAAATGCAGCGGCGATGAGAAGATCGGCGTTGATATCGTTCGCAGAGCTGTAATTGCTCCAATCAAACAGATTGTAACAAACGCAGGACTCGACGGCTCTATCGTAGCACAGAAGGTTATGGAAAATGCAGACTTCAACTACGGCTACGATGCCCTGAACAAAAAGTATGGCGATATGGTAAGCTTCGGCGTTATCGTTCCTACAAAGGTCGAAAGAACCGCCCTGCAGAACGGTGCATCTATCGCATCACTGCTGTTGACAACCGACGCGATTGTCAGCGAGATACCTGAAAAGAAGAAAGCACCAGCAATGCCTGCTGGCGGCGATATGTACTAAAAAAAGCTGTACTAAGTTGTAAAAAGTAAATATGGGAGCAGGTTCATTTCGAGCTTGCTCCCTTTTTTTATTCTGTTTAAATTGTCGGGATACTTATATGATGTTTTTCAGACAATACAATTCTATGCTGAATGAAGCTAATAAGGGTTTCGCAAAAGGGATGTTTATTCTTGGGCTTTTCCTTATCGGCTTTGCGATGCTGGTCTGGGTATTAAAAGAGGTCTTCGCGTTCATCGCCGCTGGAATCTTTATCATCGCAGGTGTCGGATGCCTCAGCGCAGCGGTCAAGGCATGGCTATACAACAGAAGATTCAAATCATCCATAAGCCAAAACGAAGACGGCTTCCGCAAAAATGTAAGAATACGATATGACGAGACAGAGCTTTAATATTCGTAAGCCTGCCCATCGATCAGTATTCGCAGTATCGCGGAATTGCCGAATTTGTCAACCTTGACTTCAACGACAACATCCTTAACATTTTCTCTGAGACGATGCTCAAGCGAATCCCGCATATCTTCCGGAATAAAATAGGATTCTATGCCGTATTGCACATTCCCGCGCCAATTATCGACGGCTTTGCCTTTGATAACAACATCGCCAGAGACAAAATCTTTCGGCCAGGTATCCGAAGAAGACTTGAAATTGTATATGCCGTTTGCGTCAGGCGTAATAACGGTATAAACTGCCGAGCCATCTTTAAACTTTCCCGATTTAGCGGATATTTCATAATTGAGCGTAACATAGTATCCGCTGAGAAAATCGTACGGGTCAACAGGGATTGTTTTGAGTTTGACCACCTGCCCTGCATGCAGCGTATAGAGCTTCTTTGCAGGCACCGATGCCAGAATTAAACTCTGAATCAAAACCGCTATCACAAAATATGTTATTTTTTTAGTCATTTGTAAGCCTCCTTCTTTTGAGGATTTTTTCAAACAATATCCCGCTCGCCATCAAGGCTACGCCGCAGGTCAAAAATGCAATCGACTTAAATATCAAGCCGGTGTCATATTCCAGCGACCGTGAAACTATAATCATTGTAATCATAATAACACCTACCCAGAAGCATCCTCGTTCAGAAAGTACAAAACTTTGCCATATAAGAACGGCAGCAATAATCAAAAACGTCACGTTTGTAATACCAATCACCGCTATATTTGTGTCATCAAAAAATTTCGTGAATAGTCCCAAAATTTGAATCAGTGCCGCAGCCAGTAAAACAATATGAATGACAATTGATTTATCCTTTGGGTGTTTTGCAAGGTAAGAAATATAAAAAATAATACCAAGCAAAAAACAGCATAAAGCAGGCAATGCCCATAAAAAGGATTTCAACGGTTCATCAAAAGAAAGCATTTTAACTTCCTGTACTGAATTTCTGAAGGTAAGAATAAATATATCCAAGCATAGCAAAAGTGCGCCAAGAGAGTAGATGCCTGCAAAATGTCTGAATCTTTCGGTCTTGCTCAAAATAAGGCCAAAGCCCATCAATAATAAGCCTGCCGCGATTGCTGCAAGATTAAAACCAAGAAATTCCCCTTTATCATGCCAGGAAGATATAATAATAGTTGATATTGTTATAGCAAGCATTGTCAGATAGAACGTAAAGCCTGAACGGTTTTTGTAAACATACGGCAGAAAAATCAGAGCTGCAATTATTGGGTAAAGATCAAACGGTTTATAGTAGCCCCACCAGAAAATATTATCCATTCCTGCGACAAACCCAATAAAAGATGTAACGATAGCGATTACAATATTCGGCGTACTTTGCAGCAGGTAGCCCATAATGATAGCACCTATCGCCCACGCCCAGAAACCGTTTGACGGGTTCGAATGGATATGAAATATTTGTGCAATCAGGCCTATGCTGGCACCAAAGATGAGCGTACCAAGGAATACAAGCGTATGGCCAAGCTTTTTACATCTGCCGTCAATCTGCCATAAATAAAAGCCGACGATATGACAGGCAAGCATCGACCCGACAAGCATCGAAACTTTGACAGTCGCGGAGATATCGCCCCAATGTGCCGAAACAAAACTGATAACTCCGATACCAATCAGGCTTGATGCGATAATATAAATTATCCACAACAGCGTATTGACCGATTCTTTTTTAAGGGACTCAAGCTGGTATAAATCCGATATTTTGCCGGCCTGGTCGCTATTGATGATATTTTCATTCTGCCAGAATCCAAGCTCAGCGTTAAGACACTTGCGAAAGCTCGACGGCACTTTTCTTTTGTAAGCCATTTACACTACCCCTTTCTTAATATGTTTATTTATTTCTTTGGCCCGGAAACTCCCGCTGAAACTATAAACGCCATTACATCCGACGCATCCGCATCGATAGGCCTGACATTCTTGGCCGGGAATATTAAAATATTGCCCGCGAAATTATAGCTTTGCGGGAAATATACCGCGACGTGGTCCTTGATATTTAAAAAGTCCAGCGATTCGCGTGTAACAAAGCCGACAATCTTTGCTCCGTCGTTGCCTGCGAGATCGACCAGCACAGGCTTATTGAAACTTTTCTTATCACCTGCAAAAGCTCCCATAAGGTCTTTCAGCGAATTATACAATAACTTGATAAGCGGTATTTTTGTAATAAGTTTTTCGAACCACTCGAAAAGTTTTCTGCCGAGATACTGGCTTGTGAAATATCCTATCACAGGCAACAAAATCAGCAGAATAACCAGCCCGCCGCCGTGAATAGTGTAATTTTCAGTGCGAATCGTCAGATACTTATCGACAAGCTGCACGAGCCATACAATAACAAAAACAGTAAGAGCTATCGGCGTAAAAACCAGCAGCCCCTTTAAAAAGTATTGTATCAGATTTTTCATTTTTTATTTTCCCGGTTTGAAGTTTTTAAACACCCGACAGATATTCGCCTTTGGCCAAATAATTCTGCACATAATCCTTGACCGCATCTTCCATTGTAGTTATCGGGTTTTCATAGCCCGCATATTTAATCTTTGAAATATCGGCTTGCGTGAAATACTGATACTTGCCCTTTAAATGCTCAGGCATATCGATATATTCGATTATCGGCTCTTTGCCCATCGCTGCGAAAACGGCCTTTGCAAGGTCGTTCCAGCTTCGCGCGTTGCCAGTGCCGATATTGTAAATTCCGTTAACATCAGGATTATCATAGAAAAACAGCGTCATATTGACAGCGTCTTTAATATAAATGAAATCACGCAATTGCCCGCCGTCGGCATATTCGGGCTTGTCGGACTTGAACAGCTTAACCTTGCCGACAGCATTAATCTGCTCGAAAGCCTGCAAAACAAACGAACGCATATCAGCTTTATGGTATTCGTTAGGGCCATAGACATTGAAAAATTTCAGTCCGACAATATTTTCGAGCTGGCTGGTCTTTCTGGCCCACAAATCGAACATCTGCTTGGAATAGCCATACATATTCAAAGGCCTTAGCTTATGAATCTGCGACTGGTCATCCTTAAACCCAAGAGAGCCGTCGCCATAGGTCGCTGCACTTGAAGCATAGATGAAACGGACATCATTGTTGACTGCCCAGTCCTCAAGTACCTTGGTGTATTCATAATTATTTATCGCCAGATACGAGCAATCCAATTCTGTGGTGCTTGAACAGGCCCCAAGATGAAATATCGCTTCGACCGGAAAATCTATCGATGAGCTTGAGACAATCTCGATGAAATCGTCTTTTTCGATGTAATCCTCGTAGGAAAGCCTGACGAGATTTTTCCATTTCTCATCTGTGCCGAGTTCATCGACAATGATAATATCGCTGATTCCCCTGCTGTTTAATGCCGCGACTATAGCTGAACCAATAAAGCCCGCTCCGCCAGTAACGATTATCATACGTAATACTCCGAATAATGATTAACTCTATTGTTGAGCTTAGATTAAGGGCAAAACGGGTTTGAGTCAATCAAAAAGGCAGATACAGGCCATTATTAGGGAGAACTACCCCATAAAACAAAAAAAGCCAGCCCTGTAAAGAGCTGGCCCGGATGCTTGGCGTATCCCAACACTCGCTTAGCACATAGCTATATAGCTAGCGATAGCAAGAAGCAGAATACGCCTTTTCGGCACAGAAAACGGCACCCAAAAATTGTAATAAAATCTCTCAATCATCATCGCATCCCCTATTCAAATTACGTTCATCACTTTTTAACCGCCGAAGCCTAACCTGCCTTCATTGGCCTCATTATAACATAGAAATATTAGAATTCAAAATAAATACGGATTATTTTATTTTAAATCCTTTAATTACAATGCTTTACGTCATAAAATTTCCGATTCCATCTCATCGAAAGACAAAAACTTCGAAGAAGAGTGGGCATACTTCTTTTCATTCTTAACATTCTTATCATTATTGTTAGTTGTTAAGCGACTGTTAGCTGTTTGTTGGTCGTTTGTTAGCTGACTGTTAGATAGTTTGTTATCTGCGAAATCAGAATATTGATAAGTGTTCCAGTTCACAATAGTTATAAGCCGATTGTGCTTTGTTGATTTGTTTGTTAGAAATCCAAGAGTTTCGAATCTTTTTAATGCTGTGCGTATATTTTGAAATGAAATGCCATCTCCGCACTTATTCTTTATCGACTCAAGCGACGTTATCATCTGTCCCGGCTTGCACGTGTAAGGCTTGCCGTCGTATTCCCATTTTCGTTCTGCGTGATTTGCCCGAAATACCCTTGACAATTTTGAAAATTTCTGGCATACTACCGCCTTACTTTTTGTGCTAAGTGCATAAAAAGCATACTTTTAACGAACATTTAACATTTGTACCGGAGTAGCATATGAAAGCATCAGACATGAAACGCGGCCAGACCATCCTTGTTGACGGCACGCTGTACGCAATCGTAGAGTATCAGCATGTCAAAATCGGCAAAGGCGGCGCGGTTTTTCAGACCAAAATCAAAAGCCTGGTGGACGGTTCAATTCAGAACTTACGCCTGCGTTCTGAAGAATCAATCGAAGAGGCATACCTCGACAAAAGAAAATACGAATTCCTCTACACCGCAGGACCAAATGAACATATCCTGATGGATTTGGAATCATACGACCAGATAGCTCTGGACGACGATGCTTTCGGCGACGGTGCATTATATCTTAAGCCAAACGAACAGCTTCAGGTTAGTATGTATAACGGCAAGCCAGTGGTTGTTGAACTGCCAAATACCGTTGACCTTGAAGTAACTGATACCGCTCCGGAAATCAGAGGCGCAACCGCCACAAATCAGTATAAGCCCGCAACACTTGAGACAGGTGCAATCATTCAGGTTCCGCCGTTTATCAAGGTCGGCGAAAAGATTCGCGTCGATACCCGCACTGGCGAGTATGTTACACGCGTTAAATAACAATCGAATATGAAAGCCCCTGAGAAAATCGGGGGCTTTTTGCTATTATAATAAAGGGGAAACTCTGTGATTAGTGCCATAAACAAGTTTCTTGTCGGAATATTCGGCTCACGCAACGAGCGAATCGTCAAAGGATATATGCAGCGTGCTTTGGCGGCGGGAGAATTTGAGCAGTCCGTGCAGAACCTCACCGATGCCCAGCTTAAAGCCAAAACTCAGCAATTCAAAGATGCACTCAAAGCAGGACAAGACCCCGAGCAGATATTGCCGGAAGCCTTTGCTGTTATGCGTGAAGCTTCGGACAGACATCTGGGCATACGCAATACTTTTATCGATGAATTTGCATTTGATGTTTCACTCCTCAGCCAGCAGGCCAAAAATATATACGATGATATAAAATCGCAGCTTGCAAATGGCGCAAATGTTAATGAGATAGAAATCCCCGTAGAATATAATCACGAAATACGCAACCTTTTCCCTGAGTCTAAGCCGCCGTTCAGGTTCAGGCATTTCGATGTTCAGGTTGTCGGCGGAAATGTACTCTGCGACGGCAAGATTGCGGAGATGGCTACCGGCGAAGGCAAAACACTTGTTGCAACGCTGGCGGCATATCTGGTGCATATCACGGGCAAAAAAGTTCACGTGGTAACGGTCAACGATTACCTTGCAAAACGCGATGGCGAGTGGATGGCACCTGCATTTAATGCTTTAGGGCTTACTGTCGGTGCGATACAGTCCGACCAGGACCCGTCCGGCCCGCAGAGACGGCAGCAATACGGATGCGATATAACTTACGGCACAAATAACGAGTTCGGCTTCGATTATCTTCGCGATAATATGAAAATTTCGATTGAGCAAATGGCTCAGGGGCCTCTGGAATACGCGATAATCGACGAGGTGGACTCGATACTAATCGACGAAGCAAGGACACCGTTAATAATTTCAGGCCCGGCGTTCGATGATGTAAGCAAATACAAAAAGGCAGATGCTGTCGTGCGTCAGCTTATGGCTCTGCAAGGCCCATACGACCGAATCAATCACCGCATTGATACTGCTCAGCGTGAAGTTGCCAATGCTAAAGGTGAGCTTGCCGATGCCAAACAAGCCAAGGATTCCGAAAGGATACAAAAGGCTCAGGCGGTAATCGAGCGGGCAGGCGAGCAGGTGGACAGGGCCCAGACAGAGCTTGAATCGACAACGGAATATTTTACAATCGAGATTGACCGCAAGGCTGTGCGTCTGACTGAGGCTGGTGAAATATCGGCGCAGGAAATCGCAGGTGTCGGCTCATTCTATACCGGCTCGAACAGTCATTGGACTCACCTTATCGAACAGTCGCTTCGTGCGCATGTTTGCTTTGAGCGTGAAAAAGATTATGTCGTTATGGATGGCAAGGTGGTCATTGTCGATGAATTCACTGGCCGATTGATGCAAGGCAGGCAATGGTCAGATGGGCTGCACCAAGCGGTTGAGGCAAAGGAAAATGTAACGGTCAAGGAAGAATCACAGACCCTTGCGACGATAACGCTTCAGAATTTTTTCAAGCTTTATAAAAAAATATCTGGTATGACAGGTACCGCTTTGACCGAAGCAGGCGAATTTATGCAGATATATAAGCTTGACGTTGTTTCAATACCTACCAATAAGCCGTGCACTCGTAATGACCGTGAGGATATGATATACAAAACGATGCGAGAGAAATTTAACGCTATCGTTGAAGAGATACACGAAGCTTCGCAGGCTGGCAAGCCTGTGCTTGTCGGCACCATCAGCGTTGAAAAATCCGAGGCTCTTTCGCAGGCATTGACGAAAAAGTACGGCGTTGAACATGAAGTTTTAAATGCCAAGCAGCATGCGCGAGAGGCACAAATCGTTGCCAAAGCTGGCTGTCAGCATACAGACCGCAGGGGTAATTTGTGCGGCAATGTAACAATAGCGACAAATATGGCAGGGCGAGGAACCGATATTAAACTTGGCAAAGGTGTCGCTGAACTTGGGGGCCTGCACGTTGTAGGCACAGAGCGGCACGAGGCAAGACGAATTGATAATCAGCTTCGAGGCCGAGCGGGACGACAAGGCGATAATGGCTCAAGTGTGTTTTTCCTGAGCTTTGACGATGACCTCTTGAAGGTTTTTATGCCGGATTGGACAATCAAGGCTTTGACACGCGTAGGCTGGGAAGAAAATCAGCCGATATATACAGGCTCGATAACCAAAGGCATCGAGCGGGCGCAGAAAAAAGTCGAGAACCGCAATTTCGAATCTCGTAAATCGCTGCTTGATTATGACGAGGTAATGGATCATCAGAGGAAATATTTTTATGGCCGCCGCCGAAAAATCCTCGAAGGAAAACAGCTTGCCGTTTTCATCGGCGAGATGGTCGATTCGGTTATCGACAGCACCTGCAAAAATCTTCTTGCTGACGATTATAATCTCAAGTGCCTGGTCGATTGGGCAAAGAACACTTTCAATGTTGAAATTAACACGCACGATGTTGCCGGCATAAAGGTCAATGAAATTGAAGACCGCATCAAAGAGAATGCTATAAGGAATACATCATCAACGATATCGCTATCGATAGGCGAATATCTTCAGGATTACGAAGATACATCGACATGGGACATTCAAGGCCTGTGCAAATGGGCAATGAGCAGCTTTTCCGCAAATATCTCCGCGACAAAAGCAAAGCAGATGACACCAGAGGAGATTGAGAAGACTATTATCGAGGCAGCAACCACCCAGATACAAAATAAGGACTGCTCCGAAATTATAACATTCCTCAATGAAGATTACAGCCTTAAAACTTTTGCCGAGTGGGCACAAAATAAGTTCGGCGTAAAACTTGAAATTGAACAGCTAAAGTCGCTCACACGTAGTCAGCTAATAGCAAAAATCCGCCAGGAAGTTACCGAGTTGCAAAAACGCAGGGAGATTGAGTACCCAGTTGAATTTGCGATGAATATGGCCTTCGGCTCTCAGGAGCAGAATATCTATGCGTTTGATGCGCTGGTTGGCTGGGCAAAGGCGAGATATAATATTGACCTTAGTGCTGAAACAATTAAACATTCCAAGCCTGCCGATGTACATAATCAGCTTATTGAGCTGTCGAAAGCGTACAACCAGGGCGGCCAGCTCGAAAAGGAAATTGACGAGCATATCGCAAAACTGTCGGGCGAGGAGCTTGCAAGCTGGGCAAATAAGAGATTTAACGCCAAGCTGACAGCCGATGATTCCAGCCGTGAAAACATTATCGCGGCAGGGCGCAAACTTTTGCGAACGGAACTGACAGACCTTGAGCGATATGTGCTTGTACAGATTTATGACAGCGTATGGAAAGACCACCTCTACGGAATGGATCATCTCAAGGAGAGCATTTTCCTGCGGTCATTTGCGGAGAAAGACCCCAAGATTGAATATCGCAGGGAAGGCTTTAAGATGTTCACCGAGATGATTGACACCATCGAAGACCGCGTAACGGACATTATCTTCAAGGTTCGTCTTACCGCTGGCGAGCAGGCCCGCAGCGTTTGGAACATTTCCAACGCCAAACATGATGAGGTTGATCAATTCTCGATGTCAGAACGTCAAAGAGCGGCCGCTACTGCCCCTCAAGGTGAAACACAGGTTAAGCAAATCAAACTCGAACAGCCAAAGGTCGGCAGAAATGACCCATGCCCATGCGGCAGCGGCAAAAAATATAAAAAATGTCACGGCACAGAATAGAACAATAACACGCTAACAAATAAAAAAGGGATGCTTCGTAATGAAACATCCCTTTTATTTTGCGCTTTTTTATCTGTTGATTACGAAAGATCAGGAACCGCACCGGCGATTTCATTATAGCTGTCAAATGAAGAAGTGCAGCCTGCCTTGATCGTATCTGCCCACGCCTTTATGTTGGGGTTATTGCGGGTGATATATCGGCGAGCAATTTTTGCCTTGCGTGCTTTCATGCTGGTCTTTTTGCCCTTATCGTCAACAGCGACCTCCATATCAATCTTGCCGGAGGCGTGCTGACAGAACAGATACCCAATGATAGTCTTTACAGCGATATCAACAAGCTTTCTGCCGTAAAGGTCCATATAGTCGATGCCCTTATCTTTGACGTATTCGACACAGTCGTCCATTGTTTTGGTGTTAGCTGCAAGTATATCGAGCAGGTCTTTAAGATTTGCATCATATTCAAACGATGCAAGCTCGCTGATGTATTTAGTTGCTGTGCCGTTATTGACTCCGCGAACGGCAGCAACAACCTGAAGCTGTGATGTGCCTTCGTAGATGCTTGTGATTCTTGCATCACGATAGAGACGCTCACAAGCATAATCACGCATAAAGCCTGAACCGCCGAGAACCTGAATGCTGTCATAAGCAACCGAATTGCTCATTTCAGAAGCAACATATTTGCTCATAGGCGTAAGCATCGAAGCATAGCGTTTAATCATACGCAGCTTCTGCTTGATTTCTTTGGTCTTTTCGCTGCTGAGAGTTTTACTTTCAACAATCTTCTCATAGCCGATTTCAAAGTCAACGACTCTGGATGTTTCATAAAGCAGTGCCCTGCTTTCTTCGACTTCTATTTTCATATCGATAACAAGGTCGCGTACTGCTGGCAGTTTTTCAATCGGCCCGCCGAACTGTTCCCTGCTCGAAGCATAATTGCGTGCGATACGGTATGCCGCTTCGCCTATGCCCAGCGACTGTGCCGCGATTCCGATACGGGCACCGTTCATAAGTGCCATAACGTATGTTACAAGCCCCCTCTGGCGTTCACCGATAAGCAGGCATGGTGTATTATCATAGAATATTTCACATGTCGGCGAAGCATGAATGCCCATCTTGTCTTCGATTCTGCGGATGTGTACCGTCGGCCCCATATCGCATACGAACAAAGACAGCCCAAGGCCGCCTGCACGGTCAGCTTCACTTCTTGCCATAACAAGATGTACTTCGCCGCAGCCATTGGTAATGAATCTTTTTACGCCGTGAAGATACCAGTTGCCGTCGTCGTCCTGAAAGGCCTTAACCTTGCAAGCCTGAAGGTCGGAACCGGCATCAGGCTCTGTCAACACCATCGCACCAGTCGTCTTGCCAGTAGCAAGATCCGGCAGATACTGCTGTTTGATTTCCTCTGAAGCAAATGCATTGATTGTCTCCGCGATACCCTGTAAGCCGAATATATTCATCAGCGATGCGTCGCCGCGTGATACCATTTCATTGGCCGCTGAAAGGATAAGGCATGGAAAATTCAGTCCGCCAAAACGGTGCGGCAGCGTCATGCCCATAACCTCTGCCTTTGATAGCATATCAAGAATTTCGTACATTCCCTTTGGGCGTGTAACCTTGCCGTCGTCGTTCAGGGTGTTTCCCTCGTGATCCATCGCTTCGCTTCTTGGAGCAACAAAATCCCCGCAAAGCTCACCAAGCGTTTTTAAAACGAGCTTATAGTTTTCGACTGCTTCCTGAGCATCTGCCGGAGCAAAATCGAATTTCTTAGCGTCGCTGTAATCGCCTTCCATCAGGTCAGCAAGTTCTGCCACGTTCATATTATTTAGTATAAACTGAATATCTTCGTTATCAGTATAAAAGTTTGCCATGCTTTAGTTCCATTCCTTGAAATAAATGTACTTACACTTTTTCTTTGATTGCTTTGATCATCATCGGGATAATTGCATTGAGGTCGCCGACGATTTTATAATGCGCGACATTGAAAATCGGCGCATCCGGATCATTATTAATAGCGATAATTTTCTGGCTGTCGCTCATACCGGACTGATGCTGAATAGCTCCGCTTATGCCGACCGCAATATAAAGGCTTGGCCTAACGGTCGTACCTGTCTGTCCGATCTGGTGATCGCGATCTATAAAGCCAAGGTCAACCGCTGCACGTGTAGCACCAGGCGCCCCGCCGAGACAGTTAGCCAAATCATAAACGAGCTTGAAATTATCCTTGCTGCCAACGCCGGCCCCGCCAGCGACAATCACTCTCGATGCCTTGAGATTGACTTTCTTGGCCTGAATATGTTCTGCGATAATTTCTATCGGCAGGTCAAGCTGGTTAATATGTACTGTTTCATTTATTATTTCACCCTTGCGTGTGCCGTTGGCTTCCGGCATCGGCATAACGCCTTCACGAACGGTAGCCATCTGGGGCCATCGGTCGTAATTGATGATCGTAGCAATAATGTTTCCGCCGAAAGCCGGTCGAATCTGCATAAGAAGATTATCATATTTTTCGCCGGTCTTTTTGATTTCGTGTGAGCCAATCTGCAAATCAGTACAGTCAGCCGTTAAGCCGGCCTTTACCGCACTTGCAAGACGAGGAGCAAGGTCTCGCCCGGTCGGCGTTGCACCAAACAAAACGATCTGCGGCTCATATTTATGTATAAGGTCGTATATTACTTTGTTATAGCTGTTCGTCTGATAGTGTTCAAGCAGCGGATGCTGTGCCAGATAAACCTTATCCGCACCAAAGTGGATAAGTTTATCGCAAAGGGGCTTCACGTTGTTGTCGCCAAGAAGTACCGCTGCGAATTTCACGCCGAGCTGCTTGGCAAGAATACTTCCTCTGCTAAGTAATTCAAGGCTTGTGTCTTCAAGTTTGCCACGATGCTGTTCCGCGAAAACCCAGACTTCGCCTTTTTTATTAACTTTAATCATTTTATTACATCCTTATAGTGTTGATGTCTGAAATCCTGATTTTATAATTATCCTATTGTATGATCTACGATCAGCTCGTGAATCATATCGTTTAGACCATCCTGAGTCGCTTCGATTTGCTTTGTTCCCTTAGCTGCGAGAACCACCGACTGAATCCGGTGTACCTTGGTAGGCGACCCATCGCGTCCGCACCACTGCATATCCGCTTCAAGAAAATCAAGATCCCACTGCTTAATCAAAAGACCCTTTTGCTCAAGTTCCTTTATCTTGCCGGCATCGCCTTCAAGTTCAGCAGGCGTTCTTGCTTTTTTATTCTTCATAAGCATTTTTGCACCTGCTACACGCGGCGTGTTTGCTTCATCAATAACCGTCAAAAGCACCGGCAGTTTTGTCTTTACCTGTTGCCAGCCGTTGCCGGTATTCCTTTTTACAGAAATTTCATCGTCTTTGAGTTCTTTGATTTCCTCAACATAAGTAATTTGAGTAATGCCGAGTTTTTCTGCAAGCTGCGGGCCAACCTGTGCAGTATCGCCGTCAATTGCCTGTCTTCCGCAAAGAACGATATCAGCTTTAAGTTTTTTCACGGCACAGCTAAGAATATAGCTTGTCGCAAGTGTATCGCTGGCAGCGCACCTTCTATCGGTTACGAGTACCGCATCATCTGCTCCGCGGAACAGTGCCTCGCGAAGTACATCGCTTGCTGCTGGCAATCCCATAGCAACAGCGGTTACCTTTCCGCCGCAGGTGTCCTTTATCTGCAAAGCCATCTCCAGAGCGTTTAAGTCCTCCGGATTGAAAATCGCCGGCAGTGCCGCACGGTTGACGGTACCGTCTTCGTTCATTGCCTGACCTGTAATCCTTTTGGTATCAGGCACTTGCTTAATAAGTACTACACAATTATAAGCCACTTTTACATCTCCTTGCTGGCACGTAATTTTACTTTCGGGTTCGGTGAAAACGCCTTAGTTTAGCGGAATTGCCCTATCTGTCAACTAAATTCTAAGAAATGGTTAAATAGACACTTAAATTATTTAATAACAAATACTTAAAACAAAAACCTTTTTGGGTTTCCAGCGTACTTTAAGGTAGACGAGCTGTGAGTTGTTTAATCTGACGTGACGGCTCGATAATTGCATATGAGTCGGAGTTGGAGATATTCCGGAGTTCTCCTTTCCGTTTTTTATATTTTCTCAACTCGGCACGCTGGTGCCGAAAGAACCAGGGGCTGGTTGTAGGGTTTATCGCCAGCCTTTGGTTTTTTTGTTGATATTCACCCTTTTCAAAAAACGAAAAGGGTGCCAACCACCCGACTATAAATTATATGTGCCTGCATAATTTGGGAATGTTGCGAGTTTTATTAAATATGCATCATCAGCAGTAGTTATGTCTACTTCATAATTGAGTGAATTTGTGGGTGGATATCCATCCATAGCTTCATTAAATATTTCATCTGCTTTTTTGTTAAAGTGTTTTTGTAGGATTTGGAATAGTTCACTAATTTTTTCAAATTGCAAACCTTCGGGCAATAAACTAGCTGTTGCAGGTTTAAAAATATTATTTTTTCGTCTTAATATTATTTTATATAATTGGTCAACTTCCGTTTCAGGTATTCCATCAATATCAATGTGTGCGAACAATTTATCTCTTAAATCCAAGAGCATTTTATGTGTATCTTTAAATTTTGCAGGAATAATATCATCAGGTATTCGTGTAATTCTTCTTTGCTTGAATGGCCGACCATATAAGACATATAATGATGTAATAAGTTGGCCAAATAAAGGTGTATTGGAATTGTCTTTTAAATAATCAAGAACTTCTTTTGCTTGATCAAATGTTAAAGCTGCTTGTAAGTATTTCCAGTATTCTATACGTTTTTCTTTCGAAATTTTCTTCATAAATCACTTCAACTATTAGTCAATCTGTGGCTAAAAAATCACTTCGTAAACGCTCTGTCCCAATCCTTAAAGACGGCCTCGTAGCCATGCGACTTTACGAGCTGTGCGATTTGCTCTGGTGTTCGGTCGTCGCTTATCTGGAATTGTTCGAGGGAGTCCTTTTCCGTTGTGTAGCCGCCGGGGTTTGTTTTCGAGCCGGCACTGATTTGCGTAACGCATATATTGATTAGATTATCTCTGAATTTGGCTGGCTCACGGGTGCTTAGTGTGATTCCCGAATCAGCAAAGCAAAGCCGCAGCGCACACATCATCTGCACCATATCGGCATCATTTACAAGATGCTTGTAGTCATGAGGGGTATTCAAAGCGGGCCGTATCCGCGGGAACGAAAAATTCACCTGCGAACGCCAGTATTTCTTCATCAGGTAATGCGAATGTTCCGCCATTGCCAAAGTTTCTACCCGCCAGTCGCAAAGCCCCAGCAGCACGCCAAGACCCAGCCTTCTCATACCTGCCGATGCGGCCCGGTCAGGCGAAAGTATCCGAAAATTATACTCACTCTTCGGCCCCGCGGGATGGTAATACTTGTACGCTATCGAATTATATGTCTCCTGAAACATCGTAAGCCCATCAATGCCGGCAACTGTGCAGGTATGATAATCTTCCTGGCTCATGGGGTATATCTCAATCGAAATCGTAGCAAACTTCTGGCGGAGTTTTTCGGCTAGTTTAGTGAGATATTCGGTGCCGATATGTTCCTTGTCTTCGCCGCTTACAATCAGTATGTTTCTAAAACCCTCGGAGGCGATAATGTCTGCATCGGCGATGGCCTCATCGATGGTTAATCTTGTTCTTGGTGCGTCCGATTTTCTATTGAATCCGCAATAACGGCAACTGTTAATACAGAAGTTTGACACATAAAGAGGCTCAAAAAACTGGATAGTTTTTCCGAATCGCTGGATTGTAAGCTGACGAGCCTGCCGTGCCATCTCCTCAAGATAATTCGTTGCCGCTGGCGAAATCAGCGTCATAAGCCGTTCAAGCGAATACGCCGCATTAACCTTCGACAATTCCAGCTCAACATCCGCCTGGCTTATGCTATTCATCCGCTCGATATATTTTTCACCATTGCCGTCGAGCTGCTTTTGTTTTAATATTTCAATTATACTATTATTCATTTCGCAAAAATCCCGTTAACGGACTTGAAGCTGATGCTTTAAATTTCACGCCTGCCGGGCCTGCCAGATATGCGGCTCTGCCAGCTTCGACGGCCTTTTTAAATGCTTCCGCCATCATTACCGGATCCGCCGCCGTAGCGATAGCGGTATTGATAAGCACCGCATCGGCACCCATCTCCATCGCCTCTGCCGCGTGGCTCGGAAGCCCAAGCCCTGCATCGACGACCACAGGAATATTCGACTGAGCTATAATTATCTCTATCGCCGCACGGGTTGTCATCCCGCGATTGGTACCTATCGGAGCCGCCAGCGGCATAACCGTAGCAGTTCCGACATCTTCAAGTTTTTTCGCAAGCACCGGATCTGCGTTGATATACGGCAACACAATAAAACCTTCCTTGACGAGTATCTCAGCGGCTTTCAATGTTTCAATCGGGTCGGGCAGCAGATAATACGGGTCAGGCGTAACCTCAAGCTTGAGCCAATTGATGCCGCTCGCCGCACGCGCCAATCTTGCAAGCCGAATCGCTTCCTGCGCATCTCGCGCGCCGGATGTATTGGGTAGCAGAAGATATTTTTTTTGATCTATCGCCGCCAGCATAGAATCCGCCGGATTGTCAATATCGACCCTTCGCAATGCCACCGTTGCGATTTCTGTGCCGCTTGCATGGAGCGAATCCGCCATAACTTTATTTGATGAATATTTCCCTGTGCCGATTAACAGCCTCGAGGAAAATTCTCTACCTGCAATTATTAATTTGTCCATTTTTTCTGCTTTCTGTAATTCTATCTGTCGTGTCGCTTGCGCTCCACGCTTTCATATTATCCGCCGCCAACGAAGCGGATAAGCTCAACTTGTGAATTCGGCTTTAATTTTTCACTTGCGAAATTTTTGCGTTCGATGATTTGCGCATCGACCTCTGCTACCACAGTTTCCTCTGCAATACTCAGATGTGCAAGCAGAGCAGATAATGTTTGCGGAAAATCACTTTCTATAAATTCTTTTTCCTGTCCGTTAATTTTCAGTTTCAGCATTTATTGCACCTCGGTATTTACTTTGCCGGTAATTATGTATTCAACGATTGCATTTGCCTGATGAGCCGCCGTCAGAGCTACTCGCGGAGCCATTAAGCCGTTTTGCGGCGATGCCCCCGTTACTAAATCACCAACCATAATCAGCCTGTCGTTTATCCGCCGGGTTTTTATTGCGTTGCTATTGCCGAAACCAGCCATGCCGGAAGCGGAAAAAATCACTGAATCAGGCAATTTCGTCAATACATTTTCCACGATCATTTGTTTCTGGTCGGCCCGGTCAAAACACTCCGCTATGATATGGATACCGCCGAAAAGCTCGACAATATTCTCAGGGGTTATCCTGACGTTGAAAGTTTTGTATTCCGTATAAGGATTTATACGCATCAGATTTTCTTTAAGGGCCGCGGTCTTTGGTTTTCCGAGCTGATCTACAAAATATTGCTGGCGATTGAGATTCGACGGGTCAACCACATCAAAATCTGCAAGAATCAGCTTACCTATCCCGATTCGCGCCAAGGCTACCGCGACATTTGACCCTAACCCGCCAAGGCCCGCTACCGCCACCACCGCAGCTCGCAATTTTTTATGTATCTCAAGCCCGTGCCTTGCAATTAAAGCCGACTCAAATTGTTCTCTACTCAATATATCCATTTTATTCCATAAAAAAACGCACGCCAGCAAATAGACGTGCGCTCAATTACGCATATAGCCTTCCTTCGCTGGTATTATCCATATCAGGTTCAAGGGTCTCCGCAATGCGGACTCTCAGCCGAGATATACATCAAATCCCGG
>CAMDDF010000025.1 GCA_945890885.1 Candidatus Kuenenia stuttgartensis
GGCAGGGAGGAAAATTATAAGGATGCAAGGAAGCTTGCTGATTTACACAAGCAGATCGACAATACACAGGCTGAGATTGATTTGCTTTATCGTGCATATGAATGGAAGATGGGTTCTTAATTAAAAAAAGGCACAAGGTAATAGGCACGAGGCATAAGGGCAATGATGAATCAATGGTCGAATGTCGGAAAAAGAACCACCCTTGCAGGAGGGGAGTTTATTTATCCGGTCGTTTCCGCGACTCGGCTTCAATCGTGTGGCTTTCATATTTCATACTTATGCGGTTGTTTATGATTTTAATTTTTTAATTGACTTATTCCACAGTATAGCGGTATATTGGTATGTTTCTATCAAACCCCCTTATAATTTGTTCACTAAAGGTCTAATTAAATGAAGCTTAGAAATGTTGCTATTATTGCTCACGTTGACCACGGCAAAACCACGCTGGTGGATCAGTTGTTATATCAGTCCGGTACATTCAGGACTGCGGAACTCGATAAGCTCGCCGGCGGTCAGCACGGCCTGATTATGGACTCAAATCCTATTGAACGTGAACGCGGAATTACCATTCTCAGCAAAAACTGCGCTGTATATTACACCGACGACAATGGCGATGAATATAAAATAAACCTTATCGATACGCCAGGACACGCGGATTTCGGCGGCGAAGTCGAACGTGTGTTGAAAATGGCAGACGGCGTACTGCTTGTGGTTGATTCTTTTGAGGGGCCGATGCCTCAGACTAGATTCGTACTGTCAAAGGCACTGGAACACAAGCTCAAGCCAATTCTTGTAATCAACAAGATAGACCGCAGAGATGCACGCCCTACTGATGTTGTAAACGAGGTTTTCGATTTGCTCGTATCGCTGCATGCTGATGATAATTCACTTGATTTTCCTATAGTTTACGCCTCTGCAAGACAAGGCTGGGCAACAACTGACCTTGCCAAAGAAAATGCGAATATGAAGCCGGTATTCGATGCGATTATCGCTCATATCCCAGAACCCCAAGACACCTCCGAATCTCCATTGCAGATGCTTGTAACGACTCTGGATTATTCCGAGTACCTTGGCCAGATTGCCGTAGGAAGGGTTTTTGCCGGTACAGTTTCCGAAGCAGAAAAAGTAACAGTGATTGACCGTGAAGGCACGCATACTCAGCAGAAAGTAGTCAAACTTTATCAGTTCGAAGGTCTTGGAAAACGGGAAATACAGACAGTTAAGGCTGGTGATATCTGTGCAATTGCAGGCCTTGATCCTATTGATATAGGCAATACAATCGCCTGTGCGGAGAAGCCTTCTGCACTGCCGATAGTGGCAATAGATGAGCCTACGATGAATATGACGTTTAGAATCAATGACAGCCCATTTGCAGGCCTTGACGGCAAATTTGTCGCCGGCAGGCAAATTTCTATGCGGCTTAAAAAAGAGCTTCAGCATAATGTTGCTCTCAGAGTTGAACCAGGCAATACGCCTGAAGAGTTTAAAGTTTCCGGCAGAGGTCTTATGCATCTTGGCATACTGCTTGAAACAATGAGGCGTGAAAGTTTTGAAATATGCGTTGGCAAGCCAGAAGTTATTATCCGATTGATTGAGGGACATAAAAACGAGCCGGTCGAAGTTTTGGTTGTTGACTGCCCCATTGACTGTCAGAGTTCTGTAATGAGCCTGATAGGCGACCGAAGGGCGGAGTTGATAAGTATGGACTCCAAGAGCGGCACATCCGATTTTGTTCATATGGAATTTATGATACCGTCGAGAGGTTTATTCGGCTTGCACGCAAGAATGATGAACGCCACGCAGGGCAGGGCGATTATGCATCATAGATTTGAACGATACGAACTGATGAAAGGTTCGATACCTCAAAGGCAGGCAGGGGTTATGATAGCAACAGATACAGGACAGGTTACGGCCTATGCACTTGATGCGTTGTTTGATAGAGGGGCTTTCTTTGTGGATCCAGGCGACCAGGTTTATGAAGGTCAAATTGTCGGCGAGCATTGTAAAGACAATGATATTCCTGTCAATGTTGTTAAAACAAAGCCGTTGACGAATATGCGAGCATCGGGCAGAGATGAAGCTGCAAGGGTCAAGCCTGCAAGAAAATTGAGCCTTGAAGCGACGCTGGAATATATTCAGGAAGACGAATATGTGGAAATTTGCCCTAATTCGATAAGAATGAGAAAGAAAAACCTTAAAGAAGCTGACCGAAAGAAAGACTCAAGAAAAGCAAAAAGCTAAATAACCGGAGACCTGACATGTATCAGCCAGCACAGGACCGATATGACAAAATGAAATATAATCGCTGTGGTAAAAGCGGCCTCAAGCTGCCTGCCATTTCGCTTGGATTGTGGCACAATTTCGGCGGCGTTGATGTCCTCGAAAACAGCAGGGAAATGCTTCATATTGCGTTTGATTTAGGTATTACACATTTTGACCTTGCTAACAACTATGGCCCTCCTCCGGGTTCTGCGGAAGAAAACTTCGGAAAAATACTCCGGCAGGATTTTGCATCGCATAGAAATGAATTGATAATTTCAACTAAGGCAGGGTACTTGATGTGGCCGGGGCCTTACGGCGAATGGGGTTCAAGAAAAAATCTGTTGGCTAGTCTTGATGAAAGTCTCAGCCGTATGGGTCTTGAATATGTTGATATTTTCTATTCGCACAGGCCAGACCCCGAAACTCCGCTTGAAGAGACAATGTCGGCGCTTGACCATGCGGTAAGGCAGGGCAAAGCTCTTTATGCTGGAATATCCTCGTATAATGCGGAACAAACCGATTTAGCGGCAGAGATTCTTGAGCGGCTTGGAACTCCGTGCCTGATTCACCAGCCCAATTATTCTATGTTTAATCGGTGGATAGAGGATGGACTTCTTGATGTACTCAAAAAAAGAGGAATCGGCTGTATAGCATTTTGTCCTCTTGCCCAGGGGCTTTTGACGGACAGGTATCTTAAAGGTATTCCTGCTGATTCGCGTGCAGCGAAACCAACCGGCTATCTTAAAGCTGATAAGGTTACCAAGGAGTCAATCGAAAAAGTCAGACAGTTGGACGTTATCGCAAAAGGCAGGGGTATGACGATGGCACAGTTTGCACTTGCATGGACGCTCAGGGACAAAAGGGTTACATCTGCTCTGATAGGAGCAAGTAGGCCTCAGCAGATAATCGATAATGTCAAGGCGATTGAAAATTTAAGTTTTTCCAGCGACGAGCTTGATGCTATCGAAAAGATACTTGGGCAATAAGTTTTTAGCCGACCTGTCTTCGATGGAATAATGCGATTGAAAGAAACAGGATGCCCGCTATATATAATGCCGAATATGACGTGCTTATCCAGATGTAAGATATCGGTATTAGCGTTCCCTCGTAAATCGCATCGCTTATCCAGAAAACCTGAAAATTCGGAACTATCGTTCTGGCTATTTTAGCCCAAAGATGCGTTTGAGCGGCCATGCCGAAAAAATAATCGCTTACCAGTCCCAGCAGAAAAATTCCTACGCAACTTGAAAGTGTCAGAATAATATTAAATCTTGTTGAAAACATCAGCGCAAGGGCTATTAAAATGGTAATGGCCTGCAAAAGCAGTAGTGATGCGTAAACATCGAAGAGCGAAAAAGCATTATTGGCTGGATTAAATTGCCATTGGGGGTCTATAAACATAAGAATAGTCAGGGTAAAACTCAACAGAACCGTGAGCAGAACAATTGCGGTAGAGGAGAATTTCCAATCGTAAAAGTAGTTCATAAAAGCACTTATGAGTATGGAGATTAAAAGGGCCGTACCTCCGAGGCCTATTACTGTCCAGTCGTGGGTATCAGATGCAGTCTCAAGTACCCCGTGACGAATCACCAGCATATGGACGATAGTTAAAAGGTAATGTGCAAGAAAAACCGCCCCTGCAATCCCGAAAAATTTGCCGATTATAAAAACATACCTGTTTACAGGCTTAGTCAGCACGGTAGTAACGGTTTTGCTGTCGATTTCCTCGGTAATAGCACTGCAAGCTGTGAAAATAGCAATGAACAAACCCGACAGAAATATCGTAGACAGGCCTATCTCCCGTAGGAGTTTGTTGTCCTCGCTCATAGTGTACATTGTAAGCGAAGGACTCAGTATAAACATTATCAGGGCACTGATGACGATGATGGCATAAACTGGTTGACGGATGGATTCTAAGAAAGTATTCTTGGCAATGGCAATTAATTTAAGTAACATATTTTGTCCTGAAATTTTTTCTATGAATATCGGTCAGTTGCTGTTATAGTGCTTTGCTCTTATTTTGTAAAGCGTTTGTGATAAATACTTCGTAAATTCAGTATAATTGTTCGGCTAAATAAGGATAAAAAATGAAAATATCTTCCAGGCGTGCAGAACATACCGCTTTGTTGGCCGTGACTTTGACGGTCGTATTTTTTGTTCTGATATGGGTACTTTCCGGATTAAGCAACTCCTTTGCACTGGCATCTCTTAAATGGCAGTTTCTCGGTACATCAATTATTTCGATAATCTTGTGGTTCCAGTTTCGTTTGCGGGGTCTTGCTGAACAGGAAAAGCTTGATCTTGCCCAGCTTGACAAAGCAGGTGAGCAGAATATTTTCGCAGAGCAGGGCGGTCAGGTATCAATGTTTGCTGTGGCTGCCAAAAGGCTTGAGCTTTTTGAGAAATGGTTCCTGCCGGTGTTGTCTGGCTTAACAGCGGCATATCAGGTGGGTATTGGCATCTATCTGCTGAAGAATGCGGCCATAATGACGCATTTTTCCGTGAAAAGTGCTCAAATTGGTGCGATTTTCATGTTCCTTATAGCCTTTGCTTCGTTTCTGATAGCACGTTATGCTACGGGACTTTCCGTACAGATCGAATGGAAGCCGATTCGTGCACTTGGAAGCTGGCTTTTGGCTTGTGCGGTATTTTCGTTTTTAATAGCAGTATCGCTTGGGTTTGCTCAGCTTAAATATTCACTGATGCATATTGTTCTGGGCTGGGCGGTACCTTGTTTTATGATAGTTCTGGGCGGCGAAGTTGCACTCAATCTTATTTTTGATATTTACAGGCCTCGAATTGCGGGCCAATACCACAGGGCAAGTGTTGACAGCCGGCTTTTGGGGATTTTTAATGAGCCGGGCGGGGTATTTCATAGTATCGCCACCACAATCGACTATCAGTTCGGCTTTAAGGTTTCGCAAACCTGGTTTTATAAGCTGCTAGAAAAGGCAATTATGCCGCTTGCCATTTTAAGTATAATTCTTTTATGGCTCATGTCGTGCATCCTTGTTGTTGGCCCGGGCGAGCAGGCGGTTATTGAAAGATTTGGAACTCCGCTTAACAAGGCTGAGGTGATCGAATCGGGATTTCGATTTAAATATCCCTGGCCGATAGATATCGCATATGTCGAAAAAGTTGACCAGATACGATTTCTTCCTATCGGGTATACACCTAAAGCGGATCCTATGGACAGGACACCTTTGATATGGGGCAGGCCTCATCATGAAAAAGAAGAAAATCTTCTTGTCGGCTCTGAAGTCTTTGGAACATTTACTGAGCAGGGGGCAAGCTCTTTCGGAATGGTTGTTACGGCAGTGCCGGTTCGCTATAGAATTAAAAACCTCTATGATTACCTTTACATGAACTCAACGCCGATTGAAACATTGGCGGCTATTGCTCAAGGCGAATTGACAAGATTTGCTGTAAGCGCCAAAGTTGAAACATCGGATGATGAAAATTCGAGCGGCGAAAGTCTTCTTGGCGGCGGCAGGGCAAAGGCTTCAGAACTTTTGAGGCAGCGTATTCAGCAAAGGATCGACGAAAAGCAGCTCGGCATCGAAATAGTTTTTGTCGCTCTTGAAGGGGTTCATCCTCCAAAGGAAGTTGCGGCAGATTATCAGGCTGTCATAGGTGCAGGCCAGCAGCGGCAGGCAACTATTTTAGCAGCTATGGCACAGAGAAATAAAGTTCTTGCTTCGCTGGGCGGCTCGGTCGATAAAGTTTATAATATGTACAATCTAAGCGAACAGTATCTTGAGGCAAACCGAAGCGGGAACCAAGAAAAAATCGCAAAAGTCGGCGGGGAGCTTGATGAACAGATTAAACAGGCAAGCGGCGAAATTTATTATAAGCTAAGCCTGGCTAGAAGTTATGCATTCGAAAAGGCCAACCGCGCCAAAGCTGACGGCCTTCGCTTTTCCAGTCAGATGAAAGCTTATAAGGCCGCACCGCAGATTTATGCACGTGAGCTTAGGCTTGCTATGCTTGAAGAGGCCTTGCAAAATACACGAAAGTATGTAGTAATTTCAGATGTCAATGACCACCAGATTTTGATATTTGATTTAAAGGAAAAAATTGAACAGAGTTTGTACGATATTGAAATCCCGGAAAAAGGAAAGTAAAAAATGAGAAATCTTGGAGTATTGTTTTTTGTTATGTTAATTGCAGGCTGCCTGGTTCTGTTTCTTATTTCGTTCCAGGTAAGGGAAACTGAAGTTGCAATCATTGCCACATGGGGCAAGCCCGGCGAACCGATTACCGAGCCAGGCTGGCGATTCAAATGGCCAACGCCGATTGATACGGTTTATAAATATGATTCTCGTCCGCGAGTATTTGCCGGTGTTCAGGAAGAGACAACCACTAGAGGCGGCGAACCGATTATCGTCAACAGCTATGTATTGTGGAAAATATCGGATGCACGGAAGTTTCTCGTTGCCGCCGGTACATATGAAAAAGCTGAGCAACTGTTATTAACAGAGTTGAAGAATGCTCAAAACTCAATAGTTGGCGAATTTTATTTCAATGACTTTGTAAATTCGGAGCCGGGTAAGATTAAGCTGGCAGTGATTGAGGAGAGAATGCTTAAGGCATTGAATGATTCTGCCGTTTCGACCTACGGAATCGAAATAAATACTGTTGGAATCAGCAATCTTAAAGTTCCTGAAAATGTAACGGAAAATGTTTTTGCGAGGATGCGTGAAGACCGCAATCGCAAAAAAGAAGCTATTATAAATGAAGGACAGGCAGAGGCTAACAGGATTCAATCTGAGGCAAATGAAATAAGGTCGAAGCTTCTTGCTGCGGCTGATATGAGAGCAAAATCCATCCGTGCTGACGGCGATGCTGAAGCAGCCAAATATTACAATATGCTTGAGGAAGATCCCGATTTTGCGATTTTCCTTCGTGATCTCGAAGGCTTGAAAAAGATACTCGAAAGCAAGACGACGATATTGCTTGACCAGAACAGCGAGCCTATCAAGCTTTTAAAGGGTATCCCTGATATTACGCCAAAGAAATAAGTTTAATTCACAAAAAATAATTAAACGGACGAAAAATGACTGAACATAAACATAATCATGAACATAGTTGCGATTGCGGGCATAATCATTACACGCCAAGCAGAGAGCCGCTGGATGTAAATGAACTCGATACCGGCGGCAAAGCGCTGGCAAATGCTCTGCGGGTTAGTTTTGTACTTTTAAAGTTTATTATGATAGTGTTGGTGATAGCGTATTTTGCCTCTGGCATTTATACGATTGAGCCTGACTGGCAGGGTCTTGTTCTTCGATTCGGGAAAATTGTCGGCACACCGCAAGACCGTGTTCGGCAGCCCGGTTTAGGCTGGTGCTGGCCCGCTCCGGTTGACGAAGTGATTAAATTCCCCGTTAAAATGCAGCAGACTGTCGAGATGGGCAATGAATTCTGGTACATGGACGAACAAAATGGATACCCAGGCAAAACGCTCAGACCCGAATCCGACGGCTATTGCCTGACTCGCAACGAACCGCTGGTCGGCGTTACAGGAAATGATTACAATATTATACACTGCAAATGGGAAATCAAATACCATATTGCCGATATTGCGATGTTCTTCAAAAATATTTATATTCAGAAACTCCAGACTGGCGAGGATTTTTACGATGTAAAGGAAAAATCAGTTGACCCAGTGATAAAAGTTTTTGCAAGTGATGCGATAGTAAGCACGCTTGTGCATTACAACATTGATGATGCGTTGACGATAAGCAAAAACGCAATTGCTGAAGATGTCAAAAAAGAAATTGTCAGAAAACTCGGAACCATTGAAAGCGGTATTTCTATCGATGCGGTGCTTTTGACATCGATAACATGGCCAAGACAGGTTGGCGATGCATTCCTTGCATCGACAAAGGCTCAGCTTGACCGAGATAAAGAAGTTACAAATGCCAAGACATACGCAGACACGATTGTAAATGAAGCAGGCGGACGAAATGCCCGAATGATTGTTGAATCTCTCGATGCTCCCGATGCAAATGAACAATATGTGCAGCAGTTATGGGATAATATCGCAGGCCAGTCAAAGGAAATAATAACGCAGGCTCAGACATACAGGACAAGGACCATCGAGTCGGCACGAGCCAATGCGATTTATCTTGAGAAGCTTTTGCCTGAATACCGCAAGCGTCCTGAACTTGTGCTTCAGAAGATTTATCAGGATGCTATTCAGGATATTCTGCAAAATGTTGATGAAAAGATTTTCATTCAACCAGCCACCGGCGGCAGTCCAAGAGAAATTCGCCTGATGGTTTCAAGAGACTATTCGCCGAAAAAGGACAGCAAACAACAGTAAATATAATTAGGTAGAGATATTTCTATGGCCCATAAACATCTGAATTTAGCCGAATTTGAAACGGAAAAAACACACACCAAGGGTAAGCAGATTCGTGTCAGTATAGCTCTTATAGCTACGCTTGGCGGTGGAATATTGCTTCTCAATAGTGTAATTGCGGGCCTGCCGTTCTTTTACGGCAAGGAAAGTGCCGTTGCAAACCTCAGCGCAATGATCGGTGCTATACTGCTTGCCAGTCCTGTGGTGTGGCACGCTTTGAAGAATGTGATATTGGGCAAGACGCACATGGATGAACTTGTTGCTCTTGCTATTGTAGCAGCTTTTGCAACCGGCGCCTATGTTACAGCAGGTCTTGTGGCGTTTTTTCTGCTCATGAGTGAACTTATCGAAACAAAAAGTGCCCTTGGTGCGAGAGCCGCGATAGAATCACTTATCCGGCTTACGCCGACAACGGCCAGCCTTTTAAAAACAGATGGTTCCGAAGAAGAGATCCAGGTCAGCGTACTAAGGAATGATAATATAATCCGTGTGCGGCCAGGCGATAATATTGCGGCAGACGGCGAAATCATAAATGGTATGAGCAGCGTAAACGAGGCGACTATAACAGGCGAATCATTGCCAGTTGACAAAGTACCGGGAATGACTGTTTTTGCAGGCACAAGCAATTTAACGGGCGTTCTTGACATTAAGGTAACCAAAGCCGGCTCGGATACGACGCTTGGAAAAGTGCAGTCGCTTATCATGCAGGCGGAAAAAAGCAAAATACCTATTATGCGAATTATCGATCAGTATGTTAGATGGTATATGCCGACAATTTTGATGATAGCTTTTATTGTCTGGTTTCATACAAAGGATTTAACCATAGCAATATCTATTCTTATTGTTTCCTGTCCTTGTGCGCTGGTTCTTGCAACGCCTACTGCGATGGTTGCGGCACTGTCTGCGGCGGCAAGGCTTGGTATTCTTATAAAAAATGTTACGCACCTTGAATTGGCTGGCAAGATGACGGCTATTGTATTTGATAAAACCGGAACACTTACGACCGGCAGATTATATGTAACGAAACTTACACCTGCCGAAGGAACAGACCCGGGCAGGCTGTTGAATCTGGCTGCTTCAGCGGAGCGTATGAGCAAGCATCCCGCTGCCAAAGCTTTGCAGGAGGTTGCAAAAGAAGCCAAATTGAAGTTGAGCAGTTTTGAAAATTTTCGCGAAACCCCAGGTAAGGGTGTAAATGCCATTGTTGACGGCTGTAATGTTATCGTTGGCAGGCAATCTTTTCTGGCTGAGAACGGGATAAACTTTCATAATGTTCAGGATCCTTCGATGCATGAGGAACAGGGATTCAGTACTTTGTATGTTGCCGCTGACGGCAAGTGCGTCGGCTGGATAGGTATGCAGGACAAAACACGTCCCGAGGCACGACAGGCTGTTAAGGATATGCTCGAAAACGGTATCAGACGCATTACTATGCTTACCGGCGACAGGTCGGAAGTTGCACATAGAGTCGCAAGCGAACTTGGCTGTACAGATGTCAAAGCACACTGTTTGCCGGATGATAAACTTGCGGTAGTGGAACAGCTTAAGAGAGACGGCTACATCGTGGCGGTTGTCGGCGATGGTATAAATGATGCTCCTGCTCTTGCTGCGGGCGATTTGGGTATTGCTATGGGTGCGGCTGGCTCGGATGTCGCGATTAATTCGGCATCTATCGCTCTTATGAATAACGATTTGAATCGTTTGACGTTCCTTGTTAATCTTTCACGAAAGACCAGGAATGTTATATCGTGGAATCTCGGATTTGGAATCCTGTTTATGATTCTTGGTGTTTCGGCTTCAGTGGCTGGATATGTTCCGCCGATACTGGCGGCTGCATTGCATTTCAGCAGCTCGTTAATTGTGGTATTTAACAGTGCAAGACTTGTTCGATATGGTGAACATCTTATGCCGCACGAAGTATTAGTTAATGCCGAAAAAATATAAATATTAGTTTGAGTGTTTTATGAATTCACAGTATGCGATAGAGACATTTTCACTCACCAAGGTTTTTCCGGACTGGTGGGGAAGGGCAAAAGTTATTGCTGTAGATAACCTTGACCTCAAGATTAAAAAAAACGAGGTTTATGGCTTGCTGGGTCCAAACGGCAGCGGCAAAACAACCACCATTAAAATGCTTCTTTCGCTTTTGTATCCCACAAAAGGAAAGGCAATCGTCCTTGGCGGACAGTCCAGCGATACCGCTGTAAGTTCAAAAATCGGGTACCTTCCTGAGGAATCATATCTTTATAAATATCTCTCGGCACGCGAGACACTTGATTTTTACGGCAGACTTTTCGGCCTGCCTTCTCAGGTTCGTAAAACCAGAATTGACGCTCTGCTTGATATGGTAGGTTTAAGTGCCGTGGCAAGAAGGCCTGTCGGTACATTTTCAAAGGGAATGGCAAGACGTATCGGTCTAGCTCAGGCGTTGATTAATGACCCGGAACTTTTGATACTGGATGAGCCGACTTCCGGTCTTGACCCGCTGGGAACACGGCAGATTAAAGACCTGATCATTAAACTGGCTGAGCGAGGTAAAACAATTCTCCTTTGCAGCCACTTGCTCGCTGATGTCGAAGACGTATGCGACAGAATCGCGATTCTCTATGGCGGCAAAATACAATGTCAGGGTCATGTATCGGAATTACTGGTTCAGACCGGCAAAAAACAGATTACGACAGAAAACTTGAGCGATGATGCGATGCAGAAGATTCGGAAGATAATTGAATCCGAATGTTCCAGCTATGATATTACCGTCCCGATGGAGAAGCTTGAATCGTTCTTTATTGATATTGTAAATAAGGCACAAAGCGACAAACTTAAAACAAGCGGGGCAATCAGTACGACAGCCTTAGTAGATTTCCTTGCTGAAAATGGCCATGCTGTCCTTGAAAATCTTGTCGAAGGAACGGGCCGAAATCAAACTCAAACGGAAACAGAGATGGTAAAACAAACATCTTCTGAAACAGCAGAGGATAAATCGCTGCTGGAAAATCTTACCAAAGCTGCACAAGTCGAAAAAGTGGAAACGCGTCCCGGCAAGGCATTGGAACCTGTCGCTTCTTCGCCTCAGGAACAGATTGATAAGCAGCTTCTTGACAGCTTGACAAAGGATGAATCTGACTCAACCGAAAAAGATGGGCCTAAAAAAGATGCGTAAGATTTGGGCAGTAGCTAAAATCACGGTGGCTCAGGCTATCAGAATGAAAATAGCGTTGCTGTTTTTTATTCTTTTGGTTATTATTTTGCCTGTTTTGAGTTTTATCATTACCGGCGATGGCACGTTAAAGGGTAAACTTCAGACTTTTACTGCTTATGGTATGGGGCTGATGAATTTCCTGCTGTGTATCCTTACGATTATAATAGCATCTTATACGTTATCGTCAGACCTTAAACAGAATATGCTGCATACTATCCTGACAAAACCGATAAGACGTTTTGAATTATTCATCGGTAAAGCGATGGGGCTGCTCATATTGGATTTAGGATTGCTCATTATTTTTTCAGGCCTCATCTATGGTCTGATTCTCACTATTCCATATCTTACAAAACCCAGTGATGAAGAAATGCAGGCTGCGAAGAATGAATTTTTTACTGCCCGTGCTGAGATTGAGCCAGTGCCTATTGACATCGAAAAAGTAAAAAATCTTGCGATGGAAGATTTTGCAAAGGAAAATAAGTTACCCAAAGATCCTCAGGAAAGATTTGTTTTTGAACAAAGGATTCTGGCAGAACTTAATGCCCAGGCCCGGTCAGTTCCGCCGGGAATGAGCAGGCTTTGGCAATTCGAAGGATTAACTCCTAAGGATCGTGAGGGCTCAATATACATTAAATACAAGTTTGAGGCAGTTTCTCCGCCAGCGGATGAAATGGTTATCAGCTACTGGTCGGTAGGTGACCTTAGACCGTTGAAACTTGGTCTGCCGGTTGATCCCTATCAGACTGGCCGAAAGGATAAAAATAAAACTTCATATGAAATAGAGATGCCCGCTAGTCTGATTCCGGTCGATGGGCATCTTGATGTTGTTTTTGAAAATTATGTTGAAAATAACACAACACTGATTTTTCCAGAAGGCGAATTTAAGCTTCTTTATCGGTCGGATTCTTTTGAATTTAATTTTGTTCGTGCCTGCCTTATAATTTTTGCAAGAATGATATTTCTTGCTGTCCTTGGCTTGTCTCTTTCGACTTGGTTAAGCTTTCCTGTTGTTATCCTTATAAGTTTTGTTATATTTTTTATCGGCGTTATAAGCGGCTTCATACTGGATTCGCTTACCTATGTCGAAAATTTAACATTATTCTTTGGCTTGCTTAAATATCTTCTATATCTTCTTCCGAGATTTGATGGCCAGCACAGCCCAATAGAATTTATGGTTTCAGGAAGGATGATCAGCTGGTCATTTTTGGGACTTATCTATTTAAAATTGTTTTGTCTGCAGACTGTGTTTGCCGGCCTGGCAGGGATATCAATTTTTTCCCGTCGTGAAATAGCAAAAATCAGCGTTTAGGATATTTAATGCTTTGGCGTAATATAACAATATGTGTTTTGTGTGTGCTTATCGCAGCGGGACTGTTGTTTCTTGCAGAGTCAAGACTTGACTATATAAATCAGCAGCGATATGAAATGAAGCTTACCTCAAACACGCCTCTTGAAAATGCTCCGCCTGCGCTTGCTTTTGCCACTGTCGCGATGGGTGCTTTTCGCGGACTTGTGGTGGATGTTTTATGGATGCGTGCCGATGCACTAAAGGAAAAGGGGCAGTTCTTTGACGCAAAACAGCTTGCTGACTGGATAACGGTTCTTCAGCCAAGATTTGACAGCGTATGGGAATTCCAGGCGTGGAATATGGCGTATAATATATCTGTTGCCGTTCCTGCTAGCCAGCCTGAGGAGCGATGGAGATGGGTGCGCAATGGTTATGAGCTTATACGTGACAAAGGTCTCGTGATAAATCCCAAATCCATAAAGCTGTATCGTCAGCTTGCCTGGATATTTCAGCATAAAATGGGCGGCGTAACAGATGATGCGCATCAATACTATAAATTACAGCTTGCCCTTGCGATGAGACAACTGCTGGGTGCATCGCCGGATAGGCAATTTTTTGAACAGCTTGAAAATGCACCCAGAGATATACCATCGGCTATGAAAGATACTGCTGTTGCGGAGTTGATTTCTCAACTGCAAAAATCGGATCAAAGTTTTGCTGATTTAGAATCGATATGTTCCAATTATATTGCATTTCGTTCAAATCCATCGGCGTTTGACCCAAATAGCTTTAGAGTTATAGACCAGTTCCGCAGCAGAAAAGATAACGCTGTCGAAAAGTTAGATATATTCGCAAGAGCCTATATGTTGCGAAATAGCTGGAAACTTGACCCCGCGATTATGATACGGTGCAATAATCTTTATGGCCCGATGATTTTTGGGGATGTAAATGACCCGAATGCCCATTTGCCTTTAAACTGGCAACATCCGGATGCCCATGCTATTTATTGGGTGCAAAAGGGGCTAGAAATTGCCGGCGGCAATCCTGAAAGTGCCGACGAGCTTAATGCTGACAGGATAATTATGCATGGCCTGCAAAATCTTTATCGTTATGGCCTTACTTTTATTTATGATGAACCTGTGGAGATTGAGCAGAAACAATTCGAAGGAAAAGCCCCGCAGAAAATTAAAACATTCCGCCAGGCAATATTCCTCAGGCCTGACATGCGAATGTATGATTCTTACAACAAGGTCACGCTCGATGTTATCCAGAAGTATTCCACAGAAAAGGATACCAGGCTTGAGTCGATACAGAACGGCCATCGCAATATGCTCCAAAATGCGGTTTTCACTTACTATCAGGCAGGCAAAAAAGACAAGGCTCTGGAGATATATAATTTACTTCGAAAGCTCTATCCGGAAAGAGAAGAAGTTCAGGTTTCGCTTATTGATTTCTGCATCGCTCGTTTGAAGGAAGAGATTGGTTCGATAAGCATTATGGAAGCGCGGGAAATTGTTCTTAATATGCTCAGAGAATCTTATTTCAGATATGCAGTCGGAGATGATGAGCAGGCTTTTGGCAACGAGCAGATGGCCAGAGAAGTTTATGATAGATATCAAAAGGAATTTGCCACCGGCCAAACAGAAACCGACAGAGTCGGGCTGCCTTCTTTTGGAATGATGCGTTTTATGGGATTGCTGGATTTTGCCTATGATCAGTCGTATCCTGAAAATTTACGGAATCTTGTTTTGAACCGAATAAAAGTTGAACGGCCTGAACTTTATCAGGAGATTGAAAAGCAGGGCGAGATTTTCCAGCAGCAAGTACAGAAGCAACAGGAACAGCAACCGCAAGAACAACAGTAATAAATATTTTTAATACATCAGAGAAAATTAAAACCACGATGGATCTACTTAAAAATCTTACGGAATCGCAGAAAAAAGCTGTCCTCCATAAACAAGGCCCGTTGCTTGTTATTGCAGGCCCAGGCTCAGGGAAGACCCGTGTCATTACTCATCGAATCGCCTGCCTTATAGAATCTGGCGTAAAACCATGGAACATTTGCGCGATTACATTTACCAATAAAGCGTCAGTGGAAATGCAGAATCGCGTAGCATCAATGGGAGTACCATCTGGTGTCAACCTTAGTACATTCCATTCGCTGTGCGTGAGGCTTATTCGTCAATATGCCCAACAGGCAGGGATTACATCAAATTTTAGTATATATGACGATTCCGACCAGAAACGTGTCATTAAGCAAGCTATCGCGGATGCGGATTTATCCGTGAGCAACTTTGCCCCAGCCAAAATGCTCAATGCTATTTCAAATCTGAAAAATGAGCTTGAAACTGCTGAATCCCTCAAGACAAGGGCTGACGAATATTTTGCTAAATCGCTTGCTAAGATATATGAAAAATATCAGAAAATTCTTACAGAGAATAACGCTCTTGATTTTGATGACCTTCTGATGAAAGTGGCGTTTCTGCTCCGCGAACATCCTGATGTGCGGTCAGAGCTTAATAACCGTTTCAAGTATCTGCTTGTCGATGAGTATCAGGATACTAACCACGCTCAATATCAGATAGTCAAAGGTCTGGCAATTGAGCATCAAAATATTTGCGTTACCGGCGATCCCGACCAGAGCATTTACAGATGGCGTGGAGCGGATATACGAAATATTATGAGTTTTGAAAAAGATTGGCCCCATGCGACTGTCGTAAAGCTTGAGGAGAATTTCAGAAGCTGTCAGTCTATCTTAACGGCAGCTGATAAACTTATTGCCAACAATAAAAACCGAAAAGTGAAGGCGCTTATCGCTACCATCAAAGGCGGCGAAGATATTCGTATCACAGATTACGAGGATGATACCGCTGAAGCCTATGGTCTTTCCAAAAATATAAAGAAACTCATTGAAGATGGACAAAGTCCAAGTGAAATAGCTGTCTTCTATCGCGTCAACTCTATGAGCCGAATTCTTGAGGAGGCTCTTGTACAAAATAAGATTCCATACCAGATTGTCAGGGGTGTGGAATTTTACGGCCGCAAGGAAATCCGTGATATGCTTGCGTATTTGAAGCTTCTTGTGAACCCGGCTGACAACGTAGCGCTGCAGAGAATAATTAATACTCCTGTACGGGGTATCGGCAAGACGACTATTGATAAAATTGCTGAATACGCAAGTTCTGCTGGAATTCCAATTTTCGAGGCTCTCAAAAAAACTCAGCTTAAGGAATTACTTAATGCGTCAACACAAGCCAAACTTGCCAAATTCGTTGCGTTGATCGAATCATTTCAAAATATGACTGATGGTCCTGTTGCTCCTTTGATGGAAAAGGTTTTCACTGTGACCAAACTTGCCGATACGACGGGCGATGATAAAAATAAATCAGAATCTGCGATTGATAACGTCAACGAGCTTATCAACTCAGCTGGGATTTACGACCAGCAGTCGGAAAAACCCAACCTGACAGATTACCTGCAAGCTATCGCGCTGTATTCGGATTCCGATGCATACGATGCGTCACAGCCAAAAGTTGCCCTTATGACACTTCACGCTGCAAAGGGGCTTGAATTCGACAATGTATTTATCATTGGTCTTGAGGACGGGATTTTGCCGCACGAAAGAAGTGCTGTAAGTCAGGATGAATTTGAAGAGGAACGCAGACTCTTTTTTGTCGGTATAACACGTGCTAGAAAAAGGCTTTTCATTAGCTATGCTGATTATCGAACAACCAGAGGTCAGTTTCTAAGAACTATCCCGTCACCATTTTTAGTGGAGATCGGATATAATCCATTGTCATCACCTGCTGCTGGATTTACTGAAAAGAAACAGGATTTTAGCTCATCCGAATTTGGATACGACACAAGTTCAAGCCAGATTGAATCAGCGATTAAGCCAATCGCTAGCCCGCAAAGACAGGCATCTCAAGCCAGTCAGCCTTACATTGCAGGCCAGCTTGTCAGCCATAAAAAATTCGGATTCGGCAGGGTACAGCAGTTTATCGAAATGGGCGATAATAGCATTGTTGTCGTAAATTTTAATGCAGGACATACACGCTCACTCATGTTAAAATACGCAAATCTTGACATAGTTAATAAAAAAGGAGACTAATAATGACGCAATCTAAAGTAAGTTTATATTACAAAAATGTAACTTCCGATATAATCGGAGCCGAGCACGGCATCAGCAAACAGCAGTTCGCATCTCTTGCGGATAAGCTCAATAAAATTATCATCAAAGAAAATGTTGAGCGTAATGACGGTAAAACAGGTTATCGTGATTTACCGTATAATGACCTTATATCTTCGTCGGTTACGAAGATGGCGGCCAGCGTTAAAGGTATCGAAAATTTTGTCGTACTCGGCATAGGCGGCTCCGCTCTGGGCAATATTGCGCTTCAGACCGCACTGAATCCGTATATGTACAATATCGATTCCAAACAGCGTAAAGGTCCGCGTCTTTTCGTTTTTGACAATGTTGACCCCGATCAGCTTGCAAGCTTCCTTGATTGGATAGCCGATAAACTTGATAAAACAATGTTTAATGTTATAAGCAAATCTGGCAGAACTGCTGAAACAGCAAGCCAGTTTTTAACTATCTGGCAGATGCTCAATGACCGTTTCCCCGGCAAACTTGCTGATCACGTTATCGCAACCACTGATCCCAAAGAAGGCACTCTCCGCAATATTGCAAATGCAGAGAAATTGAGGACACTTGAAGTACCCGCAGGAGTTGGAGGCCGATTCTCCGTACTAAGTGCTGTTGGTTTGCTAAGTGCTGCCGTTTGCGGCATCGATATTGACAAGCTGCTTGCTGGTGCAAGGACGATGGATCAGCGGGTAAGCTACGAAGATTTTTACCAGAACCCGGCAGCAATTAACGCAGCGGTCAACTGGCACTGCTATAACGCTGGCAAACGCATATCCGTTATGATGCCGTATTCATACTCGCTCAAGGATATGTCTGACTGGTACCGTCAGCTATGGGCTGAATCGCTTGGTAAGGCAAAAGACTTAAATGGTTCCGACCTTTATGTTGGTCCAACACCTGTCAAAGCTCTTGGCGCAACTGACCAGCATTCACAGGTTCAGCTCTACCGCGAAGGGCCAAATGATAAACTCTACACATTCTTACAAGTTAAGGAGTTCAAGAAATCCGTCAAGGTTGGGTCAAATCCTGATTATGCTCCGGAGCTTGATTATCTTAACGGCATACAGATGGCAGACCTTTTCAATAGCGAAAAACTCGGCACTGAATTTGCGTTGGTGCAGAATCATCGGCCTTGTATGACGGTTCTGTTCGACAAAGTGGATGAGTTTACCGTGGGCCAGTTTATATATCTGTTTGAGGTTACAACGTCATTTGCCGGCAAGCTGTTTAATCTCAATACCTACGATCAGCCTGCTGTCGAGCTTGGCAAAGAAGCTACATTTGCAGTGATGGGTCGTCCTGGATATGAAGACCTCGCCAAAAAGATTAAACCGATTGCCGAGATGGACAAAAACTTTATTATATAACAAAATTTGAAGGATTAAATCAACCCCCTGACTTATTCGGGGGGTTGATGTTCTTTTATATTTTCAATGATTTCAAACTCTTCTTCTGCAAAGTTTTTCTCAGCAGGCAGTTCCTGTATAGGTATTGGCGGTTTATGGGCAGCGATATTTGATACCTGACTTTCCATAGGCAGATTCTCATCGTGAGCGTCAGATAACATCGCTCTCCTGACAGCTTCTTCAGCAGGTTCGTTTGTCATTGCTTTGATATAAATCTGCTCATATGGACCTTCCTGCTCGACCCATATCAATTTTTCCCTTATGAGTTCAAGCACTCCCAAAAACAGCCCAACCATTACAAGCTTATTTTGTTTGCCCTTGAAAATCGTCTCAAACGTCATTGCTCCTTCGACTTGAAGCCGATGAAGTATTTCAATCTGATACAAATCAATAGGCGTATCATCACTGATTTTTGAATAATCCTGATAGTTGCCGGTAGCTTTTAAGACAGAATCAAAAGCTGCAAGCAAATCCCAGATGGATATTTCTTCTATCTCTATCTGTGGCTCTGCGTCAGGCTCAAGTTTTTCGATTATAACGTCGGGCCTGCCGAAACGCAGACTTCTCTCAATCGCGGATTCATCAAGCAGATTGGCAGCATCTTTGAATTTTTTATATTCAAGCAGTTGCCGGATAAGCTCATTACGGGGGTCGCCGGAATCCTGCCCAGTGCCATCCTCGCCGATTTCTGCCTTTGGCAAAAGCATTGCCGACTTGATTTCCATCAAGGTCGCCGCCATTACCAGGAAATCGCCCGCAAGGTCAATATCGAGGCCCTGTAAAATATCAATATACTTAATATATTCTTCTGTTATTTTGAATATTGAAATATCATATATATCAACCTCGTCTTTGCGTACCAGGTACAGCAGCAAATCCAAAGGCCCGGCAAAAATATCAAGATTTACGCGATAATCGCTCATTTATAATAAACCTACCGCTTTTTTAACTTTTTTAAGTGTCTCGCTGGCAATTGCGTTCGCCCTTGCTGCTCCATCTTCAAGAACCTTATGCACATAATCTGGATTTTTTTCAAGTTCTTCCCGTTTCGCCCTATACGGAGCAAAATATTCTATCAGAAGCTCCAGCAGCCGTTTCTTGGCAGCTCCATAGCCGGTGCCGCCGTTGCGATATTTTGCATCCCACTCTGCAAGCTCATCTTTCGACGCAACCAGCTTGAGCAGGGCAAAAACATTACATTTATCAGGGTCTTTAGGTTCTTCCACCGGTGTAGAATCCGTAACGACGCTCATTACTTTTTTCTTGAGCTGTTTTTCGCTTTCAAAGATTCCGATGGTATTGTCATAGCTTTTGCTCATCTTCCTGCCGTCGATTCCCGGCACAATCGCTACCGACTCAAGAATATGGTCTTTTGGCAGCGTAAGCAATTCGCCATAGGTGCCATTAAATTTTATCGCTATATCTCTGGTAATCTCAATATGCTGTTTTTGGTCCGCGCCGACCGGAACGAGATCGCTATTGAATATCAGGATGTCCGCTGCCTGCAAAACAGGATATGCGAATAATCCGTGATTGGGCAATAGCCCCTGGGTAACCTTATCCTTGAAGCTGACGCATCTTTGAAGCAGGCCCATTGGCGTAATGCACGACAAAATCCATGCAAATTCCGTTACCTGGGGCACATCACTTTGCCGCCAGAAAACCGTCTTTTTGGTATTAAGCCCCAATGCCAGATAATCCAGTGCAACATCGATTGTATTCTCGCGAAGCTTTTGCGGCGTTGGCGAGCTGGTCAGTGCGTGGTAGTCAGCTATGAAATAGAACCCCTCGTTGTCGTCCTGAAGCTTCAGATGCTGCCGCATAGCGCCAAAAAAATTGCCGATATGAAGTTTACCGGACGGCTGAATACCAGAAAGAACCCTCAACAGAATGCTCCTAAAAAAGAAGATTATATACTAGCTTAAACGGCCTATGTTAACAGATTGCCCCCGCAAAGTCAACCGCTTATTCGGTTATTTGGCGACTGAAAACATCTATAAATCAGCCAATATTTCACAAAATCGCTGTTTTATGCCTGTGGCTGTGGCATTCGATGTTTACCGCGACAGGCAGCGAAGCAATATGACAGGGGGCTGTTTCAATCTGAACAGCCAGTGCCGTCGTATCTCCGCCAAGTCCAAGCGTACCAAGCTTGAGATTATTGATTTTTTCGAGCAACTCTTTTTCCATCTTAGCATAGAATGGCTCATGATTAAGCTGGCCGATTTTGCGAAGCAGGGCACGTTTGCTTATCGTGCAACACTGCTCAAAATCGCCGCCGATGCCGATGCCGACAACAAACGGCGGACACGCATTGGCGCCAGCTTGCCTGACGACATCAACTATCCAACTGCATATATCCTGTTTGTCTTGTGTCGGGTTGAATATTTTGAACTGGCTTTTATTTTCGCAGCCGCCACCCTTGGCCATAACGGAAATTTCCAGCTTGTCGCCGTCGACCTCCTCGAAATGTATCACGCCCGGCGTATTGGTGTTGGTATTTTTCCGCTGATTCAACGGTTCTGCAACTACCGATTTACGCAGCGCCCCTTGTTCATAGCCCTGTTCGATGCCGCGATTTATAGCGTCATATAGCCCGCATCCTTCAGGCTCGAATTTTACATTCTTTCCCTTTTTCACGAATACCACCGCAAGGCCAGTATCCTGACAAAGCGGGATTCGTTCATCTTTTGCTATTTGCGCATTTTCGATTAGCTGACCCAGAATTTTTTTAGCTCGCGGCGATGATTCCTTTTTCTGGGCATTTATCAGAGCATTAAGGACATCTTCTTCAAGCTCATAGCAAGCCTTGATTACAAGCTCTTTCACTGTCTGGGTTATTTTTTCAATCGCTATCGTCCGCATTTTAATCAGCGTTCACCTCGACACTTTTATACCTGATATTACCAGCTGCATCGGCAACTTTAAATGCGATAACATATGTACCTGGCTCGATATCGCCAAGGTTTAATTCAAAACTCTCCGAAAGCGTATCATAAACCATATCATTTGGCAATAATCGTTTCCATTCCTTGTTGCTGTTGATGGTGTATTGCAGGTTTTCGATTATGCTCAGCTTATCATCGGCTTGCAACTGAATGCTCAGGTTTTTATCATCACGCTTGATGGGTTTGAATTCCATCTCAGGTGCAGTGTTGTCAACCACGAACTCATCTGAAACTCGCGAACCAGTCAGTTTGGAATCAGGGTTATTCGACCGCACATCGCTGGCAGTAATATTGATTTCATATCGTCCATCTTCAACTGTTCTGCTGTCCCAGGCAAAGACATCCTTATCGTAATCCTTTTCAAGCTCTATCCATTTCTGATAAACATTTTTTTTGAGTTCGATCCTATAAATCAGTGTGTCGCTGTTATCATCCTGAGCCGTATATTTCACATTGAAAATGCCGGGCCTATCTTTTTCCGGCGAAATATCAACCGCGAGCACTTTTGGCGGAAGATTATCTATTGCATAAGCCACCGCCGCCTGCCGCATTGTCGGACTTGCATTAAGTTCGTCAGACTCAAAAATAACTTTATACTGACAGAATCGCCCGCGAGGTACATCAAGCTCGACAGGGGCGGTCATTTTTATTTGCTTTGTCCACTGCGAAAATGTCGAATCGTTGGCATCAGCTACATTGCCTGTGCGTGCCTGAATATAAAGCTGAGTTTTAGGTGGAACATCGGCTTCAATCTGGAGCTTGCCCCATTTGGCAGGCTGACCGGCATCGACAAGCGGACTTGAATATTCACCCTTGGTGCTGAAAGCGGATTCAATCTTCAAAAGTTTTGCCGGATTGCCCGTAGCGATATACATATCATTATTATAAAATTTTATCGCAAGAATCTGCGAGGCTGTCTTGTCCTGATAATACATTGTATCCCGTTCAGTCGAAAGGTTCAACGTGAACAGCTCCGCGTTATTTCCGGAACCTGTCGCAAGAACATCGCCTGATATGTCCATCGCAAAAAATATCGCAACCTTTGAATATACATCCTGTACGGCACCAGCCTTGTCAATTTTATAAACATGGCTTGCAGGGCCTTTGGGGCTGGGCTGCGGTGCGCTGATAAATTTTCTTTGCTGCTGGGTATCTTCGTCCGGCTTTACATTTGCGATTTGCAAACGAAGACCGCCAGCCATATCGGCAGGCTTATTATTCTCTGTCGGCTTTCTGCCGGGCATCATCGGCTCGCCCGGTTTTTGTCCGGACTGAGCCTGATTTTTTGCCACCGCTTCGTTGGTCGAGGCAGCATAAAGATTTCCAGCACTGTCAAACGCAAGGGCGGTTATCTCATTTTCGGCGCTGTCATATAAAACAGATGTGGCGCCGGTTTTCGTATCTATTTTGTAAACCAGCCCTCTATCATCGCAGCCTGCATATATAAAACCTTCATCGTCTGTTGCAAGCGAAAGAATATTTTTGTCTTTGGCCTGATAAAGAATTTTGCCGCTGTAATTCTTTTTGTTTTTGGATATTTCATAAATATTCCCTTTGGGGCCGGTGCCCAGATACAGCTTATCTTTGCCTTTAC
>CAMDDF010000026.1 GCA_945890885.1 Candidatus Kuenenia stuttgartensis
GCTGCCACGGCAATGGCTGGGCCATTACAGATTCAGGTAGCAAGTACCGGAGTTTATGATTATCAGGCGACTGTTGTTTCAGGGCCTATCGGCGTCTATGGCGTTGGCGATACATTCAGAACATTCTGCCTCGAAAGGGAGGAACGCTCATCAGATGGTGAAATTTTCGATGTAGTCCTCGATGACAAGTCCATTGAAGGTGGTGTAGGCCCAGCTGGCGACCCCTTAGATACCAAATCAGCGTTCCTTTACAATGAGTTCCTAAATGGCGGGCTTGGCGCATTTGGTATCGGAGACGATGCTGCATCTTACAAGATTATGCAGAATGCAATTTGGGAAATTGAAGGTGAAGGATCTGTAATCAATGTTGATGATTTAATTGCTTATGCAGGAGCTAATGCTAATGGTTCTAACTACGGTACAAGGGTAATGGTTATGTATGATGCAGCAGGATTTAAGGCACAGGATATGCTTGTAAAAGTTATTCCTGCTCCTGGTGCAGTTATTCTTGGAAGCATCGGCATATCTTTCGTAGGATGGCTCAGAAGACGCAAGGCTGCTTAGTTTGAAAAGTAAAAAGGTTTTTTTACCTTTGCCCTTCTTTGAAAGTTAAATGGGGGGTGGTGGATGCGCAATAAAAGTAATTCACCGCCTCCCATGATTTTGGTGTCAGTGAGGGCTTAGTTATGGAAAATAGAAAAAATATAAATAGAAAAATGGCTCTGGGCATCGCGGCAGGTGTTTTCCTGACGTTGACTTTTTCGTTTTTGGCGGGCAATAGGCCCGTAGCCGATGAGCCCGAATCAGTAGATATTTTCTACGGTCGAACAGTATTCGGCGGAAAATTCACTTGGCTTGATAATGTCAAAAGGCCTGGGTTATCTGCGGCGTTTTCTAATGCTGGTGGTTTGGCATTTGATTTCAGTACCCGCAATGTAATGCCGGATACTTTTGCTAATTCAAGTCATGACCTTATATTTATCGCATCACCATCTTCTCTGTCCAATAGCTTAGGGTATAACGGCCCATTTGAAAACGAGCATGGTCTTGACAGCCTGTTTGCCATTGAACAGGTTAATCCTGATGCGTATCTAAGTAATTTTGATAATGGCAGCGGTGGCGGTAGCGACAATAGGAATAGTTATGCTAGTTCAGTTTCAGTAGCGGCAAATATTTATAACACTGATTTCAATGAAGATGATGATAACACTGATGACATAGGCGACGGCGATAACATCGATGATGTTGTTGAGTCTGCTGCTGTGGTTCCTGTTCCTTCAGCTGCCTTGCTTGCCGCTATAGGTGTTATGACCATATCTGCAATTAAAAAGAAATAACTATTGCCGGATTGATGCAATTTACATATCTGGGATGGTTTTTTGTTATAGTTGGTGTTTAGCAGTAATGAAAACGAAATGGAGAAGATTTTATATGAGACAAGAAAGGAGATTACCATGAAGATTTGTAAGGAATGCTGAAAGAATGAAACAAAAGTGTTTTGAATAGAAAATCACAGGACGAATTGTGGGAGAAAAGAAAGGAGAATTACCATGAAGATTTCCAAGGATTGCTAAAAGGACGAGACAAAAGTGTTTGAGAACAGAAAATCACAGGACGAAATGTGGGAGTCTCGGCCTGTGCTTTTGTTTTAGAAGATTTAATTTGATTGATGTATGCCTGTCCTGTATTATCGGAATTGTCATTTTCTATTTTATTGGGAGTAATCGAGATGAGCAAAAAAGTTTTGGTAGCGGTGGCTGACGGCACAGAGGAACTCGAAGCTGTTACAATAATTGATATTCTACGCAGGGCAGGGGCGGCTGTTACGGTCGCTTCGGTCTCTGGCATTGAAATTACCGCTTCAAGAGGCGTTAAAATCGTCGCTGACAAACACATTGACCAGTGCAAAGGTGAAACCTTTGACGCTGTTGTGCTTCCCGGCGGTATGCCTGGCGCAGAGCATCTTCGGGACAGCAAGCCGTTGATTGACATTGTCAAGTCGCAAAAGGCTTCCGGCAGATTATATGCTGCGATATGTGCCTCGCCAGCGGTGGTATTGGCGTACCACGGACTTATTGATGACAAAAAGGTTACCGGCTACCCGTCCACATCGGATAAGTTGCCGAATTATTCTGGGGGCTCTGTCGTAGTTGACGCAAATTGCATCACCAGCCAGGGGCCGGCAACAGCGATGGAATTTGCGATAGCACTGGTGGAAAATCTTTATGGTGAGCAAAAAGCCTCCGACGTATCAGCGGGGTTGCTTTTAACCCGTCGGTAAACTATTTATCCTGTGGCATTTAAGAAAAAAGCTTCCGGCTATTTTTCTTATTTTTAATTTCAGCAGAACTTGTCCGGAATCCGGATAATAACATTGAAATTAAATCATTCCGTGTTATACTTACGAGACGTTTTATTTGTTGTAAGTACAATGAAAGCATTAATTTAGCAGGATTACTATGAACAGAATAATGCTGTATGACTCGACCTTGCGAGATGGTGCCCAGGCCGAGGGCGTTAATTTTTCACTTGAGGATAAACTTTTAATTGCCAGAAGGCTTGACCAGATTGGCATTGACTATATTGAGGGCGGCTATGCGGTGAGCAATCCCAAGGATATGGAATTTTTTCACCGCGTCAAAGAGCTTGGCCTGAAAAATGCAAAAATAGCTGGCTTCGGCAGTACCCGCAGGGCGGATAACTCCGTAGAAAATGATGCTTCGCTTAACGCAATTCTCAACAGCGGCGCATCAGTGGCAACCATCGTAGCCAAAAGCTGGGATTTCCATGTTACCGAGGTTCTCCGGTGCAGCCTTGACGAAAATCTTGTGATATGTCAGGAATCTATCAAATATCTGTTCAAAAAAGGCATAGATGAAGTTGTCTTCGATGCTGAACATTTTTTTGACGGCTATAAACATAATCCGCAATATGCGATGAAAGTCCTTGAAGCCGCTGCTGAAGCTGGAGCTTCCTGCCTTGCTCTGTGCGATACCAATGGCGGATGCCTGCCGAACGAAATTTACGAAATCACAACCGAAGTTGCCAAAAAATTCGGCAATATCCGGATAGGAATCCATTGCCATAATGATTCAGACTGTGCTGTGGCCAGTTCTCTTGCTGCGGTTTCCGCTGGTGTAACACACGTCCAGGGAACAATCAACGGCATAGGCGAAAGAACTGGCAATGCCAACTTATGCACCATAATTCCCAATCTTACCTTTAAGATGCGCAGACAGACACTTTCAGCGGAAAATATGAAAAAACTTACCGAGACGAGTATTTTCGTGTCGGAGGTGGCAAATCTTGTTCCGCCAATGAATATGCCTTATGTCGGCGGAAGCGCCTTTGCTCACAAGGCGGGTTTGCATGTGAACGCTCTGAGGAAGAACAAAAAAACGTATGAACATGTCGATCCGGAGTTGGTGGGAAATGAACGCAAATTTCTCATATCGGAGCTTAGCGGCAGAGACAACGTCCTTGCTAAACTCGAAAAGCTTAAGATTGAAGCAGACAAAGACCTTGCCAAAAAGATTCTTGAGCAGGTACAGGACCTTGAGAATCAGGGGTATCAGTTTGAATCTGCCGATGCCAGCTTTGATGTTCTTGTGATGAAAGTTATCGGCCAATATCGGCCTGCGTTTGAGTTGGTTAAATATCATGTAAATGTTGAAAAAGATTCAGCAGGCAATGTTCTTACCGAGGCAACGGTCAAGCTGGCTGTCGATGGACAGGTTGAACACGTCGTCAGCGAAGGCGATGGCCCTGTCGATGCACTGTACAATGCATTGCGTAAATCGCTTGATAGATTCTATCCCCAAATCAATGATATGCAGCTGTTTGACTACAAGGTTAGAATTGTCAATGCTGGTGCCGGAACAGCTGCTAAAATCCGTGTCGTGATTGAAACAAGAGATAGAAATGATTTCTGGGGTACTGTCGGCGTAAGTGAAAATATTATTGATGCAAGCTGGCGTGCCTTGGTAGATAGCATAGATTACAAACTTTTAAAGGACAGAAGAAAAAAATAATTTTTCCGGCAAATTGAATTGCCATCCTTGTATTTTGACTTTCTGAAAGCTTGAAATGATGGAACAGGAATTGACATTGGATTCTGTGCAATTGAATTTCGAATATTCATTGGATGATGTCTTGACGTTCCGCTTTAGCGGCAGGCTTGATACGCAGGCAGTTGCTGTTCTCTGGGAAAAGGCGATGAATGAGGTTGGCCGGGACAGTTTTACAAGCGTTGTTATCGATGCCGGGAAGCTGAATTATTGCAATGGCTCCGGTGCGGCATTGATTATTGCCATTAAGAATAAAACTCAGGCACTTGGCAAGAAATTCGAACTTATAAACCCGACAGAGAATATTCAAACCCTTACCGGCATTATGGATTTTAGGCCTGCTCCAACCATAAAATCACGAAGGTACATGGTTATAAATTTTGTCATCTCTACGGGCCGGCAAGTCGGGGACATTTTCCGTGATATTGTGTCGCAGATTTCTTTCATTGGAGAATTCACTGCGGCAATTGTCTATATGGTTAAAAATCCTCGCAAGATGCGGTGGAAAGATGTTTTTGCCACGGCTGAATCGGCAGGAGCCAATGCACTGGGCATAATAATGATGCTGGGCTTTTTGCTGGGGCTGATACTTGCGTTTCAATCAGCGATTCCGCTTCGGCGATTTGGTGCCCAAATATATGTGGCTGACCTTGTTGCGATTTCAGTCATACGCGAGCTTGGCCCCTTGATAACCGCGATAATACTGGCTGGCAGAAGCAGTTCAGCCTTTGCCGCGGAAATAGGAACAATGAAAATCAATGAGGAAATCGACGCTCTTACAACTATGGGGCTTGACCCTGTGCGATTTCTGACCGTTAGCAAAGTCCTCGCTGCAATGACTATAACGCCGTTATTGACTATCTTCGCGAATATATTTGCCCTCATCGGCTGTGGCGTAGTTATGCTTTCGCTTGGTTTTCCGATGGTTACTTATATTTTAAGAGTTCAGGCTTCGGTATCAGTTGGCGACTTGTTCGGCGGCCTTTTTAAATCGCTGGTATTTGGCCTTCTTGTAGCTGCGGTAGGGTGCCTCAGGGGCTTGCAGACCCAATCGGGAGCAAGTGCCGTAGGCCAATCCGCCACAAGAGCGGTCGTCAGCAGTATAATTCTTATCGTTCTGGCTGATGGCATTTTCGCGGTTCTGTTTTATTATCTGGGAATATAATAAATGCCAACTCAAAAAACAATTATAAAAGTTGAAAATCTCACTGCCGCATATCAGGACAATGTGGTGCTTGACGATATCTCATTCAATGTGCATCAGGGCAAGGTTTTTGTTATTCTCGGCGGTTCAGGCAGCGGCAAAAGTACGCTTTTAAAGCATATGATAGGCCTTTATCATCCCGCAAAGGGAAGAATCCTTATTGACGGCGACGACATTGCAACCGCCGAAGGTGAACAACGGCATAAGATTTTGAGCAAGTTTGGTGTTGCATATCAAAGCGGTGCACTGTTTGGCTCAATGACCATAAAGCAGAACATTCGGCTTGTTCTTGAGGAGTTTACATCGCTGCCCGATGATGCGATGGACTGGATTTCGCTTTCCAGATTAAAGCTTGTAGGCCTTGAAGATGATGCAGATAAATTACCATCAGAATTGAGCGGCGGAATGAAAAAACGTGCCGCGATAGCAAGGGCAATGGCTCTTGAACCGGAAATTATATTTCTTGATGAACCGTCAGCTGGACTTGACCCTGTTACCAGTGCAGACCTTGATGATCTGATCATTGATCTTTCGCAAAGTCTTGGCATAACATTTGTCGTTGTAAGTCATGAACTTTCGAGTATATTTAGCATTGCTGACGAGGTGATAATGCTTTGCGGCGACACAAAAAAAATAATCGCACAGGGAAAACCTGAAGATTTGAAAAATAACAGCGATATACCTTTTGTAAGGCTGTTTTTTAACAGACAGTCGAAAAATGTAAATTAGAGGATAGCAGTATGGGATTGAAGATAAATTATTTTAAGCTTGGACTTTTTGTTCTGTCGGCGGCGGCGTTAATAATTATTACAATTATTGGCCTAAGTGCCGGGATGTTCGGTTCCCAGAAAATATATATCGAAACATATTTCGACGAATCCGTGCAGGGTTTAAGCAGCGGTTCAGCGGTGCATTATCGAGGTTTCCCGATAGGCAAGGTCGAAAGAATTTCTTTCGTTTCATACGATTATGAATTCCCCCAAAAAAGCCCGGAATTTGAAACATACCGTAAATATGTTCGGGTCATTTTTTCGCTTGAAGACAGCAGAATAGCTGGCAAGGGAATCGAGGCATTAGAAAGTATGATCGCTACCTTGATTGAACAAGGTGGAAGAATAAGGCTCACTCAGCAGCCTCTTACCGGCGTATCCTACCTTGGCATTGATTTCTTTGATCCTCATGAGTATCCGGCTATGCAGATAGGCTGGAAACCTCAATATATGTATATCCCATCTGCTCCTAGCATGCTCAGTACATTTACCCAGTCTGCTGAAGCTGCTTTCAAACAGCTGGCAACGGTCGATATTGCCAAAATAAGCAAAGATGCTGATGAAATGATGATATCCATAAGGGATGCCTTTGAAGGTGCCAATGTCGCACAAGTCAGCAATGAAATTCAGAGCTTTTTTGCGGAAATTCGTCAGACCAATGCAGAGTTTAAAAAGATAGTGGCCTCAGCTGACCCGGAAAAATTCACTACATTGCCGGAAACAATTGAGCGTTTTGACCGGACACTCGCCAAGATCGAGATTTTCATAAACACACGCTCAAACGATTTTGGCCAGATTGTTAGTAATATTAAAGCTATATCGGTAAATGTAAAAGAGCTAAGCGATGAACTCAAGAAAAATCCATCCAGACTGATTCTTTCTCGGCATCCTGCTAAATCAGAGGTATTAAAATGAAAATTGTTAAAATATTATTATTCATAAATCTGTCAATTTTGTTTGTTGCCGGCTGTGGAACGCAGGATGTTAAAATGCAATCCCAGAGAAAAACATTTTCTATGGATATCAATCCGCCTGCCAATGTTTCTGCTCCTCGGAACGAATTGATACTGAAAATTAACGATTTCAGCATTGCCTCGCAATTTGACACGACGCGAATGGTTATTCGGGATTCCGATTCGAGATATACCAAAGATTATTATAACGGCTTTATTGCTAATCCTGCGATATTGTTTGCTCAACAAAGCCAAAGCTGGTTATCTGCCGCAGGCATTTGCAGGGCCATTGTGCCGGCAAGTTCCATTCTTGATGCCGATTATATTCTTGAGGCGGACATTAAAAGTCTTTATGCGGATTTCCGTGATTTGAACAAGCCGCAGGCAATGGTCGAGATCGAGTTTTTTCTTATCAAACCCGATAGAGAAAAATATAATTTAATTTTTAAACAAACATATTCAGAATCGGCTAATATGCAGAACAATACTGTCGAAGAACTTGTAAATGCTTATGAGATAGCATTGGAAAAAATAATGCTGCGTCTGGAAAAAGATTTGGCCTCAAATTTGCAGTAGAAAGTTTTAAATGCAGACAAGAATATTTAAAATTTCCCCTGACAATCCTGATGATGATCTGATAAAAGAAGCGGGTAAAATAGTCGCAAATGGCGGTATTGTTGCGTTTCCAACAGAGACCGTATATGGCCTTGCATGCAGGGTGAATCGGCATGCTCTTGAAAAGCTTGACAAGGCCAAGGGCAGGCCTGACGATAAACGATATACGCTGGTGATTTCCAACCCCGCCCAACTTACGAATTATATACCCAATGTTTCGCTAAGATCACAAAAACTTATAAATAATTGCTGGCCTGGGCCGTTGACAGCGGTGTTTAAACTGAAGCAAAATGATCTTGAAATTTTACGCAAAAAGTTCGACGAATTCGTTTTCCAGTCATTGTACGGAGATTTGAGTCTTGGAATCCGGTGTCCGCTTGGCGACATTCCGCGGAAACTCCTTGAATACGCTGGCTGTGAGGTTGTCGCTCCCAGTGCGAACATTTCAGGCAAAGAGCCTGCAACCGATGCTTCGCAGGTGCTTGCCCATCTTGACGGCAGAATAGATGCGGTTATTGATGGTGGGCCGTGTAAATACAAAATTCCGAGTACTGTTGTCGAAATTAACGATGCTATATTTAAAATTTTACGGCAGGGTGCAATTTCCGCTGCCAAGATAAAAGAGTTTTCTACGCTTCAAATTCTTTTTGTCTGTACTGGCAACACATGCAGAAGTCCAATGGCAGAGGGGCTTTGTAAAAAGTTTTTATCTGAAAAAACAGGCTGTACACTTGACCAGTTGGGGGATTTCGGGTATAAGATAGCATCCGCTGGGGTAATGGCTGTGCCAGGACTGTCAGCAACATCAGAGGCGGTAATGGCTTGTAATAGATTTGGTGTCGATATTTCTATGCACAGCAGTTCTCCTTTGACCGATTATTTGATGAAAAAAAGTGATGTAGTTTTTGCGATGAGTAAGTCGCATCTGGACAGTATCAGGCAGGTTTTTCCGAAAGCTTGTGAAAAGGCCTGTCTTTTAAGAATTGATGGTGTTGATATTGATGACCCGATCGGTACTGGCCAGAAAATATACGACAGATGTGCAGATATAATTTTTGATTCTATTAAAAAAAGGATTGGTGAGTTAATAAAATGAAAATAGCAGTTGCCAACGACCACAGAGGAACAGAATCTAAACAGCAGATAAGGGCCATTATCGAACAGATGGGTCATGAGTGTGTGGACTTCGGTACCACAACTGATAATCCCGCGGATTATCCGGATTTGGCGTATATGGCTGCTACCGCTGTTTCAAAAAAAGAAGCTGACAGAGCAATTCTGGTTTGTGGCACCGGCATTGGAATGTGTATCGCTGCAAATAAGGTTAAAGGCGTTCGTGCTGCATTATGTTATGATGAGCTTAATGCCCAGGTATCACGTCAGCACAATGATGCAAATGTTCTGTGTCTTAGCGGCGATCTTCTGGGTGGCCCGACACTTCGGAAAATAGTTGAAAAGTGGCTTACGACAGATTTTTCCGGCGGCAGACATCAAAGACGTGTAAATAAAATTGCCGCTATTGAGGAAGGTAAAGATCCAAGAGAGCTGGCACAATAAAAATATTTTTTGCTGAAAATCAACAGAAGGCGGCAGTTTTATCTGCCGCTTTTTTATTTAAATATTGCAAACTGACCGATACTCGATGCCATAAAGGCGTGTTTTAAACTTTTACAGTTTTTTTATTATCTAAAGTTTGACTTTTGGGGTGTTTTCCGGTAGTCTAATCGGGCAGTGTTTTGTCTATGAAAAATGCAACTGCAAACCGCTGCTCGGAGAGTTTTTTTGTGAAAATTATTGCTGTTATACCTGCTCGCTACGATTCCACAAGGCTGGCCGGCAAAGTCCTCCTCAAAGAAACTGGCAAGTACGTCATCCAGCACACTTACGAATCCGCCATAAAGGCCTCCAGACTTGACAGCATTATTATCGCCGCCGACGATCCCAAAGTTATTTCCGCATGTGCCGAATTCGGTGCCCAAGCGGTTATGACCAGCCGGTCGCACCAGAGCGGCACAGACCGAATTGCGGAGGCCGTCAAAAATTCCGATGCTGATATCATAATAAATATCCAGGGCGATGAGCCGGAAATTGACCCATCCAACATTGATGCCATTGCGGATTTGATGATTAACAACCCGCAATGCCAGATGGGCACGCTTGTTGCCGGGTTTGATAATCTGCAGGACATCCAGAACCCAGATATTGTCAAATGTATCGTTGATAATAGCTCGATGGCTATATATTTTTCCAGATACCCAATCCCATATTGCAGGGATGTTCGCGGCATTGGCGATAAATCGTTATACCTCAGGCATATCGGGATTTATGCATACAGGAAAGATTTTCTGAATAAATTTACCGCATTGCCGCAGTCTAACCTTGAAAAAATTGAAAAACTTGAACAATTGCGGGCCATTGAAAACGGTTTTCGTATCTGCACCGCAAAAGTTAACCATACCTGTGCGGGCATTGATACGCCGGAACAATACAAAGCATTTGTCGAAAGACAAAATAAAAGATAACCCCAAAAGGAGCATATAAAAGTATGTCGCAGAATAATAATTTACTTGCAAGCCTCAGTGATGTATCGACCGAAAGCGAATTCTTCTCGCCATTTCCCCAAGGCTATCAAAAAGGCAAAACCCGTTACATTATCATAATGGGAACTGTTATGAGCGGGCTGGGAAAGGGTATCTTCAGCTCGTGCCTTGCAAAGCTGATGCAGGATAAGGGCCTGAATGTCTCCCCGATTAAGCTGGAAGGGTACCTCAATATCGACTCCGGCACGCTGAATCCATATCGGCACGGCGAAGTATTCGTACTCGACGACGGAATGGAATGCGACATGGACCTTGGCACATACGAAAGAATGCTCAATAAAAATCTCAGCAAAGCCAATTTTGCCACCAGCGGCCAGATATTTTCTGATGTTTTACACAAGGAACGCCACGGCGATTACCTTGGGCGTGATGTCCAGATGATTCCGCACCTTACTGGCGAAGTGAAATTGAAGCTGAGGACTCTTGCTATGAAGTCTGATGCTGACATTGTTTTCGTCGAAATCGGCGGAACGGTCGGCGACCTCGAAAACTCTTTCTATATAGAGGCGATGCGTGAGCTTGCCTACGAAGAGGGCCCGCATAGCACCTGTTTTGTTGCGCTTACATATATTCTCGAACCCAAAACCCTTGGCGAGCAGAAATCAAAAGCCGCTCAGCTTGGAATTCGCCAGCTTATGCAGCTTGGTGTTCAGCCTGATATTATTGCCTGCCGGGCATCGAATCCGGTAAATGAAAAAGTACGCCAAAAAATAAGCATCTACAGCAATGTGCCAATGGAACGAGTCTTTAGTATGCACGATTGCTCCAGCATATATACTATCCCCGCGATGCTCAGGGAAAGCGGCGTTGACTTCGGAGTGCTTCAGCTCTTGAAAATTGAGGACCGAATCAAGCTTCGCACGGAACGGAAAGAATGGGCGAAATGGTGCGACTTCACGGATAAGCTTGGCGCAGAAGATAAAGAAATCAACATAGGCATAACTGGCAAATATACCTCCGTCCGTGACAGCTATGCCTCGATTTTAAATGCCCTTGAACACGCCGGCATTGCCAAAGGCTCCAAAGTTAATATCAAATGGATTGAAACATCCGAGGTCAACGATAAAAATGCCGCTGAATTCCTTAAAGATGTCGATGGCATCATTGTTCCCGGCGGTTTCGGCACACGCGGCACAGAGGGTAAAATAAGCTGTATCAAATATGCTCGTGAAAATAACCTGCCGTATTTGGGGCTTTGTCTAGGCTTCCAGATGGCAGTAATCGAATTTGCAAGAAATGTTTGCGGCCTCAAAGATGCCAACAGCACTGAAATCATCCCTAACTGTCCGGCACCTGTAATAGATATCCTGCCCGAACAGAAAAAAATTGAAGGCCTTGGCGGCAATATGAGACTTGGCGGCAGGGACGTTGAACTCAAACGCGGTACCATTGCTTGGCAGATTTACGGAAAACAGGATTCTGTGCGGCTGAGATTCAGACATCGCTACGAGGTTGACCCCAAATATATCGAGACCTTTGAAAATAAGGGTTTGGTGTTTTCCGGCAAGGCTCCCAATCAGCCGATTATGCAGATACTTGAGTTACCTGACCATCCATTTTTTATGGGTACACAGGCTCATCCATGCCTCACAAGCAGGCCTTTGAATCCGGAGCCGATGTTTGTCGGGCTTGTAGATGCTGCTGCTAAAAGGAAATATAAGGCGAAGTAATACCGATTCGACAGAGCTGTTCTGACAGGGGGGCTTACTTTGTTTTGTTGCCGCTGAGCTTTTGAAGTTGAGCCTTTAATTGCTCATTTTCTGCTTTGGCTTGATTTAGCTCATCCATAATCGGATCTATCATAGTCATGAATTCCTCACCCTGTTTTGTTGCGCAGTCATCAGATAATTTCGTCTGTTCTGCAAGTTGCTTTTCTAAAACAGCAATTTGACTAGTCAACCCCTCGATTTCCTTATTCTTTTGTTCAAGCTCCCCTTTGAGCTGATAGCGGGCGTGTGAATATAATTTTTCACGCTTCTCGGTATTTTTGTCCGTCTGACAGCCCAGACACAAAAAAAACATTGCGGTTAATGCACCAAAGAGAAGTTTTCCTGCTTTATTTCCCATATCTGCACCATTTTGAAGGATAATTTATTTTAGTTAAATAAAAAAGGAAGGTTCTGCCGTGGCATTTGAGAACCTTCCTTTATCCATTTTTTCGCCATTTAATCGCAATCCTTTGCGATAGCTCGTCTTGGCTTACCCAATTATTCATCAAGTGTCTAATCGGGGCCTGACACTAATTTTGTCTTTGCAGCTTACTTCTTGGCAACTTTCTTCTTTGCAACTTTCTTAACGACCTTCTTTACAGCAGCCTTTTTTACAACTTTCTTTACTGCCTTCTTTGCCACAGCCTTCTTTGCAACTTTCTTTACTGCCTTTTTTGCTACTTTCTTCTTTGCAGCCATGATACTGTCCTTTCAAAAAAATGTTTTATGGTTTTTAATACTTTTACATTGATTTACTTACTTTGTAAATCAAATTTTTAACATAAGTCCATTGACTCTACGTATTTATCGGGAAAAAAAACATATTTCTTTACTATTTTTTTGTAAAGGCCTATGCTGTAAACCGTTTTCCGCGAGATGGTTGCATTGATAAATACAGAAAGCAAGCTGAATGCATGATAAAGTCTGTTTTTAAATTTTGCATTTATAGACCTTTTCCTGCAAGTATAATGATGTCTTGCATAATGGGCTTTGCAAACATCCATGACTTTGCGGTAATATGATTGCTGTAAATTTTTATGTCAATAGCCTGGAAAAAAAATTTGAAAAAAATGAAAAATTATTATCAAATACTCGCTTTTTCGTGATAAATATATTTGAAAAAATAACAGATGACCTGTTAGAATTGATTGCATGAAAAACAAAATCATACTTTTTGGCGGCTCTTTTAACCCTGTACACATCGGCCATATAGCTGTTGCCGAGTTTGCGTTGGAACATCTAAACGCGAACCAGGTTATTTTTGTACCAGCCAAACGCTCTCCGTTCAAAACTCACCCGCCGCAAGTTACGGATCAGCAGCGGACAGAGATGCTCAGCCTTGCCATATCGGGCCGCAAGGGATTTTCGATAGATACATGTGAACTTTCCAGACCTGCGCCAAGCTATACATTGGATACCGTGCTGTATTTCAAAGAAAAATTCCCCCAGGATACAATCCTTTACTGGTTAATTGGTGCCGATATGGTTGGCGATTTGTCGAAATGGTACCAGATACAGAAGATTATGGACAACTGCATTATTTCCGTAATGAACCGCGGCGGCATTGACAGACCTGATTTTGAGCAGTTTGAAAAGGATATGCCTGCTGAATACGCCTCAGCGATTCGTAAAAATATGATAAATACTCCGCGGATTGATATAAGCAGCACGGATGTCCGCTGGAGAATCGAGCATTCGGAGGATGTTTCCGCTTTGCTTGATAGCAGGGTCTTAAACTACATCCAGACCAATCGTTTGTATGCGAATCGTTTTTAAAATAAAAGTGTGGAACGCAAGCGACGTGGTAACATTTTATTTCTAAATCACATTTATTTGCTGTTTAACCCCCAGACCCATTTGGCGGTTGTCTTTAATTTCGAAATTCGGCATTCGTCCATTGTTTCATCATTCTGATTTCGTAATTCTTCATTCTTCAAGCCTTTTTTTGACTTCTCTTGACAATCCCTCATTATTCTGATATTTTGCAGAAACTTTAATTTTGGCAGATTTGGAGTTTCAAAATGGCAGATTCAAAATTTTATCGTTATATTTTCGTGTTGATAATTACCGCTGCAAGAATCCCTTTCGCGGTTGCATTTGCGTGTGTGATTTTATTATCTGAAGCAACCCCCGAAAAAATACAGCACCTGATATTGACCAGCACGCCGCTTGCCGAAACCTGTCTTGCATTGCTTATTTTGGGCGAGCTTACGGATTTCTTCGATGGAATGCTTGCTAGGAAACTAGGCGTTGTCAGCGAAGCAGGGGCGATGCTCGACCCTTATGCCGACAGCATTTCAAGAATCATAATCTACTGGGCCTTGGCCGGTATTGGGCTGGTTATGCCGGTAGTTCCCATTGTCATGGCCTGTCGCGATATTACCGTTGCTTATAGCAGGGTGATTCTAGGAAAGGCAGGCAAGAGTGTTTCTGCCAAATGGAGCGGCAAAGTCAAAGCAGTTATCCAGGGCTATGGCTGCGTCCTGCTATTTCTTCAGCCGTATCTTTGGAGCTGGAACATACTGGGCAAATGGTTCATTCAGGTTGGCAGTTGGATTATAATTGTTGTCACTATTGCCTCGATGCTTGAATACATAAAGGCGGCATTAAAGGAAATGGGCCATCTAACTAAAACCCCCGCATAAAAAACACACTTTCTGTGTTCTGTAATCTATACTCTGCACTCTGTTTTTTTAGCGCATAAAAGTGGGGCCGACCGAAGACCGAACAGTGATCGCTGGCCGACCCCTAAGCTCGGGGATAAAGTTATCCCTATTGGCTAACACGATTTTCATCGTGGTTGCTCTCAGAGGGTTTGACAACTCTACAGATCACAGTTCGGCCGTCAAACCCAGTTTAGGAGGAGGAGAGAAGAAGTTAGTAAACTAATATTTAAGAGCTCTCTCTCACTGACTGTGTAGTTTGTCGGCTTTAAGCTGTTCGGTCTCAATCCGGCTAACTACGTCAGCCTTCCCGTTATACTGATATTTCGAGCATATTGAGCATGTATTTAATTGTCAAATTTTATAAAATCGTCGTTTTCACGACGTTCAATTTCGAACTGGGTCCGCCTCATCTGATCACGGTTCGGCCAACCCAGCATGGGGGGAGAAAACTCTTATTTTGCGAGCCTGATGGTTTTTACACCAACAGTACTGAGTAACAAGGCCACCCTAAGAGTGTCCTTACTCAGGCAATGAGATTACCCATCCCGAGCTATAAGATTTGAAAGAGTTTTCAATGCCGACTTTCGTCAGCCTTTCGGACAATAATTGACCTGCAATTACGCCCGCATTGGAGAATTACTTCTCCGAGTTTCCTCCGGCACTTTCGTGCCTTCCCTGTACTGCGAGTTCTCTCCAAGGCCAAAGGCCCTATCCCTATCCCGGATTGATCAACCGTTCGGTCTTCAGTCGAAACAAAGTTGAATCAATCAGAAAAAACAAATTTATAAAAACGCCGGACTGACGTCATATCTCATGGCTGGGTTAGCCGCACAAATATTCATGTGCTAATCAAACCCAGCTTGGAGGGGAGAAACTTATTAAAATTTCAAATAAAATCCACTTATTACGATCGCAACCAATTCATTGCGTTTACTTACTAAGTTCGGGTTAAAAACCCAAACTTATGGAGGAGGAGAAGAGATTTATATTAATCACAGCAAAAGCCGTGTTTAAAATCGTGCTGGGCCTGAACAACGCCACTTGATCACAGTTCGGTCGCCAAACCCAGCTAGGGGGGAGAAAACTCTTATGTTATGAGCATCCCAAATCAAAACATGACTTGCGTCATGGTTGCTCTCTACTGGGCCAGCAACTTTCAATCACTGTCCGGTTACTTGCCCAGCGTTTTGGAGGAGGAGAAGAGATTTGTTAGAGTTTTCTTCACGCTCACCAAAGAGGTCTCCACACCTAAGTTTATTTGATGCTGTTTAATGGGTATCTTGCTGAAACACCTGCTTTGAGAAGTTCTGCTATGGTTTCACTGAAAACGTATTCGCTTGTGTTTTCAGTAAACACCGCGTTCACTCCGCATGACCTGGCTTGAATTTCCTCATCGAAATTCTCGCTATCAACCACTGCTGCCGTCAAAATTCCCGGCCTGGCTAATTTCAATCCGCGAAGAAACTTCCCATCAGCCATATCTGCAAGATTCCACCTGCCTACTACAGCATCGTAATTTTTATATTTCAAAGAGCTTGCTGCTTCTCTGCCTGTTTCACAACTGCTAAGACGAACAGGCAAATTTTCAAAGTACCGACACATACCGCCGATACCGACAGCTAAAACTTCTGCTTTGACGAGAATAACCATTTTAACCTCTTAAAAAACATTTAGCCTTTTAAGAGCTTTCTCCAATCCCGTCTGCGAATTACATATATAACAACTGCTGTGCCAGAAGATAAATAATTTTGTAAATATTTATAAAATCTTTATTTGCAAGATGTTATGTGAATAAATTATTTTAACGCTTTCCGCCGGACTTTTGTGCCGTATAACCAAAGTGGTCGCAGAAATATTTCAACACTGCTGTTAACTTGTGATAAAAAAGCGGGTTATAAAAAAATGACCACTATAGCCACGTCCAGCCATAATGGTCACTGTATCGGAATGAAAAGAAAATAGCGGTACTAATCATTATCCGAGTTGTTAGTTTTTATCTTATATTTTTCTATGAGCCTGTTTAATACTCTTCTCTCAAGCCCTAAGATGTCCGCAGCTTCAAGTTTTCTGCCGTTTGTATATTCCAGTGCTTCGATAACGAGCTTGCGTTTAGCTGCTTCAATCGTAGGAATCCTATGATGTCCGCATTCGATTCCGGCATCTTCAAGAAGCATCTCTGTCGGAAGAACCGCTGGCAATATCTTTTCGCCTGGGCTTAATACATACGCCCGTTCCATTGCATTGGCAAGTTCACGAACATTGCCGGGCCAAGAGTATCTAAGGAGCATTTCTTTCGTTCTATCCGCCAGCACCTTGGGGGTTTCACCATAAAAATCAGACTGATTCGTTAGGAAGAAGTCTGCAAGCAATAATATGTCATCTTTGCGATCCCGTAATGGCGGAACATCGACAGTTACCACGTTAAGCCTGTAATAAAGGTCTGCACGGAAATCACCTTTATTGACCATTTCCTTTAAATCTCTGTTGGTTGCGCAAATCACGCGGATGTCTATATTGTATGATTTTGTCGAACCCAAGGGCGTTACCTTTGATTCCTGTAGAACCCTTAAAAGCTTGGCTTGTAAATCGAGCGGTATTTCGCTTATCTCATCAAGGAAAATTGTACCCTTGTCAGCGGCCCTGAAAAAGCCGAGCGTATTATCAATCGCTCCGGTAAATGAACCTTTGGTATGGCCGAAAAGCTGACTTTCGAAAAGTTGTCCGGTTAATGTGGTGCAATCGACAGGAATAAAAATATTATTTGCTCTGTCGCTTATGGCGTGTATTTGTCGTGCGGTAAGTTCTTTGCCTGTACCGGTTTCACCCTTGATTATGACCGAACACTTCCTGGCGGCAATTGCGCATATCGTCGATTTGATCGACTCAAAGGCATCTGATACGCCTAAAAAGTATTGACCATCAAACCTGCCAAAGGAATCTTGACCACTTGCCCCTTCGGCATCAAATTTTTCACCTGAATCCGGCACTTAAAACACTCCATGCAAAGCCCAATCGCACCTCTGGCGCAAAAAAACAGCAGAAGCGCAAAAAAACTCCGCATCTATCCAAATTATGTGGGAAAACCTGGTAAAAGGAGTGCCAAGCTTTCTCCACCTCCACGGATGATTATATAGGACTACAAGACAAAAATCAAACCTTTTTTGAGCCGCAAAAATAAAAAGTAAAAAAATATGGAAATGGACAATAAATTACGATATAACTAAACAAGATAAACGACAGGCTAGATAATGAATGTAAGCTATTCTTTTGTATAGAGTTGCGTATCTAAAGAAGATTTATATTTCTTTTTAAGGAGAAACTCGTATGTCATTACTGAAAGAATTCAAAGCTTTTGCAATGCGGGGCAATGTTGTGGACATGGCTGTCGGCATCATAATTGGCGGTGCTTTCGGCAAGATTGTAACGTCTCTGGTCAACGACATCATAATGCCGCCTATCGGAGTGCTTATAGGAGGCGTGGATTTCGCCGAATTGAAGCTGGTGCTTAAACAAGCGTCAGTGGATGTGGCAACGGGCGCAACCATTCCTGCGGTGTCCATCAACTATGGCCTACTTGTGAACACCGTCATCAATTTTCTTATTGTCGCAGCGGCGATATTTGCAGTCATTAAAGTGATGACTTTGGCGAAAAAGAAAGAGCAAGCCGCTCCATCAGCGCCGCCTGTAATACCTGCTCAGGAACTTCTTCTGACTGAAATTCGGGACATTCTAAGCCGTAAATGATTGCTGAAGCTACGCCTGTCCAGCTTTGGATTTAGTCGTCGACGATTTATCCTGTGAATTTTCAATTTGCCGGCATAATCTGCTGATATCGTCAATCTGTTGGCCGATATCGTTGATTTGGCTCAAAGAGTCCGACTCGACTTCACCGAGATATTTCGCAAGCATAGCGTGCAGCTGTTTCTTTTTTATCGGCTTGCTGAGATAGTCTGAACAGCCTGCACTGAAGCAGATTTTGTCATCATCTTTCATTGCGTTAGCCGTCAGGGCGATTATCGGAGTTTTAAGACCGTTTCGTCTAAGCTCACGGGTAGCCTCATAGCCGTTCATTTTCGGCATCTGCATATCCATCAGTATCAAATCGAAACTGCGGTTCATTGCAAGTTCGACCGCCTCAACTCCATTATTCGCCATTTCGGCAGTTATCCCCACTTTTTCCAGCAGGAGTTTTATAAGCATCTGGCTGGAAGGATTATCTTCTGCTACAAGAACACTTCCGCTGAATGAAAGTTGTTTTTCTTCTTGAGCCGGATCGGTAAAATGGTTCACGAAATTGTATTTATCAAGAAATTCTGTAGGCTTTACATTGCTGTCAGCGGGGATTGTAAATGTAAATGTTGAGCCTTTGCCGTATATGCTTTTTAGTGTTAGCTGGCCATCCAGCATCTGAATGAGTTTTCTGGAAATCGTCAGCCCAAGCCCTGTTCCGCCGTATCTTCGCGTTGTGCTGCTGTCTGCCTGAGTGAATGATTCAAATATCGTCTCTTTTGCTTTATCGCTGATGCCTATGCCGGTATCTTCAACATCGAATCTTACAAACGGGCTGTCATTATTTTTTTCATATGTTACGTTTACATATACATGGCCTTTTTCCGTAAATTTAATCGCATTGTTTACAAGGTTAATCAGGCACTGACAAACCCTTGTAAAATCGGTTGTGATTTTCTGAGGAAGCGGGCCGCACTGAAGTATCTGAAAATCGATACCCTTGTTTGACGCAGCCGGACGCATCAGCGAATCGATATGTCCAAGGATTTCACCTAGATCGCATTCCGTTTTATCTACCACAAGTTTACCTGCTTCAATCTTTGAAAAATCTAGAATATCATTTATAAGAATCAGCAGATTTTGTCCTGCACTCCGAATAGTGTTCACGTAAAGCCGCTGTTGATGCGACAATTTTTCCTCTGCCAGCAAATCGCCAAAACCTATTATCGCATTCATGGGTGTGCGTATTTCGTGGCTCATATTTGCCAGAAATTCACTTTTTATCCTGGTTGCATTTTTGAGCTGATTATCTGTTGACTCAAGTTTCTCAATCATATCATTGAAACTATCGCCGAGATACTCAATTTCATCATTTTCTTGTTTATTCACTTTACGCACCAGCTTGGTACGCAAAGACAGATTCCCGGTTTGGGTTATTAACGAAATATCTTTTTGTAATATTTTAATTCGATTCAGTACCACTTTGTTGAGTGTTGAGTAGAATAGTATCGCGAAAATTATCAATGTAATAAAAGCTGATGAAAGCAATAAACTAACTACATTGGCCCCTTTTTTTGTAATTGCCCGGTCAATATCCGCTTTAACAAGAAACATCGTTTGCTTTGTCAAATCGTATATCTTACCGTAAGCCCGTAATCCATTGGCAGTCTTTTTAATCTCGAAAGTGCTTTCCTGTGAAAGGGCCGCCATAACTTTTTTTTCTACGTCGCTAAACTTTGCCTTTTGGACATTTAGTAATTTGAATTTGACGTTGGTTTGCTCACTCATTTGAGTGATGTATTCATCATCAATCTGTCTGCCCATTATCAGTGTCCCTTTAATGGGGCCAGAACCATCGGATTGTATAATGGGCCTTGAAGATACCATCATTGGCCCTGCCGGAGTAACAATAATCCCAGCCATTACACCTTCATTGTTGTTATGCTCTAAAAGAAAGCGATTTTTTTTAAGTATTTCTTCTGAAAAATCCGCAATTTCTATTCCATTAGACTCAGCCAAATCGTAGCATTTGCCCCAGACAACATTTCCATCTGCATCGTAGAAATAAAAAACATTAATTTTCAGCTGTTCTAAAATAGTACTGGTGAGATTGGATGTTATGAACCCCTGGTTCCTGTCCTGGATAAATGCGTATGCATCATCCCACATAGACCAGTCCCATGAAATAGTTGCCAAATGCCGTATTTCACTTTCAACGGCCTGTACGCACCGTTCAACATCTTTTTTGGCGTAGTCGTTCTGAAGCTCTTTAAAGCCCGGGAAAACGACGCACTGCGATATCAAAACATTAAACAGGGCAAAAACAGTAAACCCGACTAATATACTGATACAAACTTTCCGCTTTAGGTACATAACCGCAATCCTCTCAAATCAGATAACCCTTCTCTAAATTCACACGTATAGAATTCGACATTTACGCCGTCGGGGTTTATGTACAGCAGATTTTTTTTTGGGGCCGATCGGTTATCTGGAGCAATAAAGGCATTTTCTAGGACTATGCGAAACCATGTGGTCCGATAAGGCACTTCTCAATGGTACGGTGATTCCCAATCCAGAGCTTTTGTTCTTGACAATCTGTGGTATTTAGGGCTATTATTCTCGTTTAAATGCGTATTATGTAGATTTACAGGACAAAAAATGATAGTTGACTGCCATACTCATATCGATTTTCCCGATAATCAGCTTGATTTTGATACCCATATCAGCGGCTGCGAGCAGGCTGACTATGTTTTCGTTTTGGCCCCAAATACCGATTCGAATAAGATTGTCAGCCGTTATATCGCCAGTTTCGATAAAATGATAGGCTTTGCCGCGTTTAACCCTCTAAAGGATAAGGTTGACGTTGAGTCTGTTGCTGCCGTTCTGAATAAGGGCCGATTCCAAGGTGCGGTAATTTACCCGTCCCAGCGTGGTTTTCATCCATGCCATACCCGTGCTTTTCGATTTTATGAATCAGCGGTCGAGCTTGGCATACCCGTTTTTTTTCACAATTCGATACCTACCACCGATGCGGTAATGGCCTACGCCCAGCCGATGCTAATTGACGAGATCGCGATAGAATTTCCGGAGTTAAAAATTATTCTTGGCTCAATGGCGGCTCCATTTTTTGACCAGGCGGTTCATATAATTGGAAAGCATGAAAACGTCTTTGGCGATTTGACAGTAAGGCCTGAAAAGGTCTGGCAGACATATAATACAGTCCTTAAAGCACATGAAGCGGGCATAATGCAAAAACTTATTTTCGGCTCCGGCTTCCCAGCGGCAACTGCCCAGTCCTGCATCGAAACATTGCTGGGCTTTAATAAACTCCTTGCAAATACAAATCTGCCTACTGTTCCCCGCGAAAGTATCAGGGGCATAATCGAAAGAAACGCCTTTGAACTTTTAGGAATGGACGTTCCCGTTAAATATGGAGAATCTGCTTAAAGAATAAAGGGGAAGATGATGAGCATCGCAGGCTTTGGCACATGTATAATTTACACGACAACCAGCGGACTCGTCTTGCTTGGCGATGCGGATAATTACATATGCGGCACATGGGGAATTGCTCTGCTGGGACTGCTGGAATGTGTCGTCCTTGGCTGGATGGGAAAAATTAAAAAACTCAAAATGCACGCAAACTCAAAAAGCCGCTGGCAGGCAGAAAAATTGTGGACTCTGCTCATTCGCGTCGTGATACCCGCCTCGCTGGCAGCATTGTTTTTCTGGAATCTCTACGGCAACATCACATCGAAAAATGGTTTTTTAGTGAATAGTAAGACTGGCGGCTGGATTTGGCCAAATGTCATAGGAACAAGCATATTTCTCGTCATCGTTCCGATTATTGCAATTGTTATACGCTTGATTAAAAGCCGTAGCAAAAATCATCATCAGCCAATCGCCAGAGGTAGAATTGTATCAGCCGTTTCGCTTATGTTTGCGATAATAGCTTTGGTAGTACTTGCCGTTGTTTTTGTCAATCTTATAGAAACTTCGATAACCGTTTTCTGGCAGGTCTGGCTAACGGCGGCCCTGATGCTTTGTATAGCCGCTGTTGCAGGTGCAAATGCAATGCTCGAAAAATATGATGTCCAAGGCAGCAGACCAAGCTGGAAAGCCAAATGGGCAGGCCTTTTTGGTTCGGTTGGTATAGGTGCTTTTCTTGCGATAGAACTGATAAATTATACGGTCTATCATAAAGTACAGGAATCAGCCAGCCCAGATAATATATGCTCTGTGCATCTAAACGGTGCCTATTATGCTATTCTTGGATTTGTCATTTTGGTTATCCTCAGCGGCCTTGTCTGGTGCTTTATAAATGCAGACAGCACAACCGAAAAATGAAAGCGTGGAGCGCAAGCGACACGATACAACAGTAGCCGAAAGCGCAAGCGACGGATAATTAAGTTCCCCGCCTGCAAAGGAGGGGTGGCCAAAGGCCGGGGTGGTTTCTAACTACTCCACTGTCATCCCGAGCGAGCGTAGCGACGAGGAATATATCTTTTAACTCAACACTAAAAACTAAGGACTACTCGATTGCTCTTGTTAGCCCCTTGTCATCCCCGCGAAAGCGGGGATCCAGAAATAAAAGCCGAGTTGCGGAAGCGACCGGAACGCAAATTCCCAAAATCCAAGCCCAGACGGGGCGAAAGAGAGAAAGTTTTAATTTGAATTCTTCTTTATTTTTACAAATAACAGCCCATCATATTTTGGGCCATTGTTGATATAATATTTGCTCCATTTAAGGGAATTGTTTGTGT
>CAMDDF010000027.1 GCA_945890885.1 Candidatus Kuenenia stuttgartensis
TTTAACATAATTTTCTTCAAGAAGTTTTATTGCCTCCTCGAAAGATTTATCGTGTTCAAGATCGGCAAGGGCATTTGCAAGTTTCCTTATCTTCTCCGTCGATTGAGCATCCGCCTCCAGCGCCTTCCGTGCATCCTGCACAGCGATAATCCTGTAATCCTGAGTTTTTACAACCGCTTCCTGAGCCTGTAACTTTTCCTGACCCTGACGGTCTTTTATCATCTTTCGAAAATCGCCCTCTTCCTCATACCGCCCCTTACGCATAGCCATATTAGCTGAAAGGTACCTTAATTCGTCTGACAACGCAGCATCAGCGGGCTTTAGCTTCACCGCATAGCTGCAAGCCTGAACAGCCTTATCGTAAAGTTCAAGCTTTGAATAAGCATCCTTTAGGAGGATAAACACTTGAGGGTTTTCCCTTTTATCCGCCCTGCAAGCATCAAAAAGAATGTCCGCCATCCATTCGGCGGTTTTAACATAACCACCTGCTATTGCAGCCTTTATCATTGCCTGAATATATTCGAGATTATCAGGGTCTTTCGAAAGCAAAAATTCAGCATTAAGCATCTGGTCCAGTGCAGATTTGCCGCCGCGATACTTCATTTTGTCCATCATCGACGGCTTTTTGCCGCCTTTGGCCTGACGGATAAAAGACATATGCCTGAGCGGAATATGCCCATCTTCGATAGCATCCGGAGCCCTGCGAAGACCCTCTACGTACATACTGATAGCGTAGTCGAAGTTATCTGTCGCTTCGACCTGCTCTGCCCTGTCAAAAAAGGCTTTGGCCTTTTTCAGCAACTCCTGATTTGTTTCTTCCGCCATCAAAAACTTTCAATGTTTCTTAACAAAATCAAACTACCCGAAATTCCGGCACCGCAACACCTGATTTCGAGAAAATCGCTATATTAAACGATGAATAATATAGACTAAGGCTGTCTTTGTCAACAAATAATAAAGGAGGCAATGCCGAAAAACTCGACTTGGAAAGCACACTAAACCCCAGAGGCGGCTCATTAAGAAAAAAATAAAAGCCCTCTTTTACCCCTCAAATTATCTTGCAATGCATAAAAAAAGACATATAATATAGCCTTAGAGTATCTGGGATTCTATTTTACATAGGGATAACCGGACGGGAAAATTCAAGACAAAAAGGGATATACAATGAAAAGTAAACATTTTTTAATTTCATTTGCTCTGGTTTCACTGCTCTGTTTTTCTGCTTCTGCGGGGACATATTCCGGTGGTTCAGGAACATCACTAGACCCATATAAAATTGCAGATATAAATGACCTGCTGGAACTTTCGGCAACAACAGGCGATTACAGTAAGAACTTCATACTTATTGAAGACATTAATCTTATTGGACGGAGTTTTAATAAGGCTGTTATTTACGGTCCATTTGACGGGACGTTTGATGGTAATGGTCATGTAATATCCAATCTGACGGTTAGAGCAAATAGTGCTGGATTGTTTCGCGAAATTACATCAAACGGCGCGGTAAAAAAATTAGGTATTGAAGATGCCAATATGGGTAGTTGGGGTATCAATTATAATGACATTGGGGTCTTGGCATATCGCAATAGTGGTTTGGTATCATCGTGCTACAGCACTGGTGTAGTAAAAGGTCGCAATTATGTTGGTGGTTTGATCGCCTCTAATTCAGGTTACGTGGAAAACTGTTACAGTCTTTGTTTTGTTGACGGAAGCAGTAGCTTTGCCGCAGGCGGATTAATAGGAACAAGCTATTATTATAGTATCAAAAATTGTTATAGTGCCGGAGTGGTTATTGGTAATCCTGGGGGCGGATATTATAGCGGCGGACTTATTGGATGTGGAGGAGATGAAGTTTATAATAGTTTTTGGGACATAAATACTTCCGGTATATTAAAAGGGGTCGGTGGTTTAGGTCTGTCAACCGAACAGATGAAAAACATACAAACTTATGCCTATAATGGCTGGGGCGGTGAGGCGTGGACGATTAAAGAAGGCGACTACCCCCGTTTGGCATGGGAGAATAAAGGCGGACAATCTATATCTGAGCCAGATATACAGTTTGAGGGGGCTGGGACTTCTGAAAGCCCTTATTTGATTAACGATGTAAATGGGTTGTACCTTGTAAGTATCGGCAGTATTTTCTGGGACAAATGTTTCACTCTTGCATCAGATATCGACGCAAATAATATTAGCGTGCGTAGAATCGGCTATGACAAATATAATGGTTTCAAGGGTGTCTTTGATGGCAATGGCCATGTCATTTCCAATATTAAAATCAACTTGCCGGAATCGTCTTGTGTAGGCGTCTTTGGTTATACCGATGTAAATAGTATTATAAAAAATCTTGGTATTGAAGATGTTAATATCATTGGCAATTCTTATGTTGGCAGTTTGATTGGTAGGAATTACGGCAAAATTACTCAGTGTTATAGTTCCGGTAGTGTTACCGGAGAATTTGAAGTTGGCGGATTTGTCGGAGAAAATGGCAATCCAAGCGGAGTGATTGAAAATTGTTATAGTCACAGTAAAACCATCGGTGATAATACAGTCGGAGGATTTGTTGGTAGAACTTTTTATAATCTTAGAAACTGTTATAGCACTGGTAAGGTTAGTGGCGAATTCAATGTCTATGGTTTTATGGGGTCTGGTTCTAATCTATCAGGCTGTGTCTGGGATGTAAATACCAGTGGAACATCCGCCGGTGCAAATGGAAGCAGTCTGATGGGTTTAACAACCATTCAAATGCAGAATATAATATCTGGCTGGGATTTCTATGGCGAAACGGCTAATGGAACCGAAGATATATGGATGTTGCCAATTAAAAAGGGATATCCATGTTTTATGTGGCAGGTCGATATGCCTGCCGGATATGCCGATGGTGACGGCAGCAGTGAAAATCCATTTCAGATAGCCAATGCCGAACAATTCTGGTATTTAGGCTGGGATGAGAGTAACTGGGACAAGAATTTTGAATTGGTTAGTGATATAAACTTATTGAATATTGGCTGGAGACCAATTGGCAAGTATCGCTCCCCATTTTCTTTTGAGGATTCTTTTATTGGAAAATTTAACGGTAATGGTCATATTATTTTTAATGTTGGAAGTGGCTATTCGTCGCTTTATTTTGGTCTTTTTGGTTTTATTGGCAAGACAGGTGAGGTAAAAAAACTTGGTTTGCAAAATGTCAATATAATTGGTTATAATTATGGCGGTTATATTGGTTCCTTGGCGGGTATTAATGCTGGCTTGATTAAACAGTGCTATAGCTCCGGCAATGTATCCTGTGATGATACATTGCATAATATAATCGGCGGGCTTGTAGGTTCGAATGGCGGAACAATCAGTGGATGTTACACCAAAGGATATGCCGATGGAGGATATATTTCTGGTGGGATAGCAGGGTCTAATTCAGCGAAAATTGAAATAAGTTATAGTAATTGTTCCGTGTCAGGCATCATTGTTGGTGGTTTGGTAGGAGATAGCAGAAGTTTTTCTGATGGAATAACGCACTGCTATAGCACAGGAATGGTGGATGGGAGCAGTAAAGCCGGAGGTGTTATTGGTTCTAACGTTGGTTTTAACCCAAGATGTTTTTGGGATGTCAACACAAGCGGAACGATTGATGGCGTTGCCAATATGACTCCCGACCCATCTGGCGTGATTGGCTTAGCTACTATACAGATGCAGGATATAAATACATATGTAAATGCCGGTTGGGATTTCGATTATACAGATGGCGATGCGGCAGATTGGTTCATGCAGTTTAATGAGTATCCAATTCTTACATGGCAGATATCACCTGCTGACCTATATACTGATGGCAGGAATAACTTTAAGGATTTTTCAATATTTGCATCCTACTGGCAAAGAAAGGACTGTGGCATTTATAACAATTATTGCGATTGGGCAGATATGGACTTTTCCGGCGATGTCGGCATTGAAGACTTAATAGAGCTTATGACCTATTGGCTACAAGAGGGAATATACGAATAGAAAAAACACAGAGCCCTTCGTGTACTTCGTGGTGAGAAAAAAGCGGTGTTAATCGGTGTACACTAGTGAAATTACAGAAATTAAGGTAATATTCCACTTTTTTGATTGCCTTTGACATAACCTACCATTTATTGTATTTCAAGGGAGATTATAGCCGTATTCCCTAAAAAAGTACAATGCCCCCCTTAATTCATCTTGTACGCAAGGCCTTTGTATGCTATAAAGGCACCTTAAAATTTAAAAAGAACAATGCTTTTGGAGAACTACGCAAATGCTTTCTGCACTGGAACAATATGATCCCGAAATATATGAACTTTTAAGACAGGAAAAAGCCCTTCAAAGCGGCACTATCAGGCTCATCCCCTCGGAAAATTACGTGTCCAAGGCGGTTATGACCGCAACCGGAAGCGTAATGACCAATAAATACGCCGAAGGATACCCCGGCAAAAGATATTACGAGGGCCAGCAGTTTACCGACCTTGTCGAGTCCCTGGCAATCGCACGAGCAAAGAAAGTCTTCAAAGCTGACCACGCAAATGTTCAGCCATACTCAGGCTCGATAGCAAATATGGCAGCATACCTGGCACTGATTCAGCCTGGCGACACGATAATGGGACTGTCCCTGCCCAACGGCGGACACCTGACGCACGGCTGGAAAGTCAGCGCAACATCAAAATTCTTTAATTCCGTAAGCTACGATGTTGACCCAAATACAGGCCTGCTCGATTACGACAAAATCGCGGATCTTGCAAAAAAACACAAACCCAAATTACTCATCTCCGGCGCAACAGCTTATTCAAGAACCATTGATTTTGCGAAATTCGCTGAAATCGCAAAAAGCATCGGTGCCTTTCACGTGAGTGATATCGCCCACATCTCCGGATTAGTCGTTGCTGGACTTCATCCAAGCCCCGTCCCGCACGCTGACGTGGTATCTACAACAACGCATAAGACACTTCGCGGGCCAAGAGGCGGTATGCTTTTGTGCAAAGAAGAACATCAGAAAAACGTTGACAAGGCAGTATTCCCCGGCCTTCAGGGCGGCCCGCATATGCACACCATCACTGCGGTTGCCGTTGCACTAGCCGAAGCTGACACGCCGGAATTTGTTGCCTATGCAAAACAGATCATCAAAAACGCAAAAAGACTTGCCGCAAAACTGATGGAGCACGGCTTCAATATAGTTACCGGCGGAACCGATAATCACCTTATGCTGATCGATCTTCGAACCAAAAACGTGCCCGGCAAAAAACTTGCTAAAGCACTCGACAGGGCAAGAATCGTCAGCAATTACAATACAATCCCAAATGACCCTGCACCGCCGTTTAATCCAAGCGGGCTGAGAATCGGCACCCCTGCCATTACAACAAGGGGCATGAAGGAAGATCAGATGGACTTAATCGCAGGCTTTATCAATAAAGTTGCTGAAAATATTGATAACGAAAGCGTCATCGAAAAGGTTGGCCAGGAAGTGCTGATGCTTTGCTCGCATTTCCCCGTACCTGACCATTTCATTATACCTAACAATAAATAAACGCGCAGATCACAAGCGACACGATAGGATTGGATATGCCTGATACCAAAATCAAAACAGGTTTCCTTGGTATAACCGAAAAGGCTCGGGAGATGATCTGCGTTCTCGAAGCAATCAGCGATTTTGACATAATCGCTATCGGCGACAAGAACATCGATGCTGCTGGCAAAATTTCACGGCGTTTCCAGAACTGCAAAGCCTATGATGATTATCGCCAGATGATTGCACAAAACGAACTTGACCTGCTCATCGTTTCAGAGCCGATATCCGAGTCCATCGAACACATCCGAGGCGCAATCAGAAAAAAATTCAATATCTTCAAATTGTCCCCTGCTGCAAGAAATTTCGCCGAAGTATCAGAACTTGCATCACTATCAGCAAGCGAAAATGTCCTATTCTGCACGGGCAATTGCTGGAGAAACTCGGCAAGCTGGCTGAATTTAAAAAATTACCTCGAAAGCGACAAAATTGAGCAGCCCAGCTTTATAAGAGTACAATGGTACGTGCCGGGCGAGATTGAACCCGAACAGAGCTGGCTAAAAGACCCAAAACTTGCCGGCGGCGGCGTACTGCTCCGTCAGGCATACCAGGCTATCGATATGGTGGTTTCCTGCTTCGGAGTGCCGGAACAGGTTTACGCTTTAAACCTTAGCAGTGCACAAGATAAACAGCAAAGGACGTATCTGACGGAAGATACAGCTAATGTCCTGATGAGGTTTTCGGAGTCTCTGGCTGCTAATTTTGTTGTAAGCCGAACATTTGGCCCTGCAAAAACAAGCATAGAAATTTACGGCAAAAATCACAATATTGAAATCCTGGAAAATAAATTCAGAGCATTTAACAACAACCATGAGACTATCGAAGAATTTGAGTACTTTGACCAGCAACAGGCATTGTTGAGCCAGTGCTTTACGAATCTGGCAGATAGCCTGCGTACAAAAAAAATAAGCCCTGCTGTCTGCCGAATTGAGCAGAATATCGCTCTTATGGCCGTGATAGAAGCTGCATACCTGTCCACAAAAACACTCGTACCAGAATCACCTTCGAGAATACTTGAACTAGGTAAAAGCGAATCCGGCAATGTCTGGCTGAAATAAATTATATATTTGACAATACCCGTTATTATCAATAAAATGTCGGGATATATTTTGAGTAAAATTATGGAGACTATGTAATGAAATGGACTAAAATCGGGCTTTACGCAAGCATCGGCCTAACAGGCATTCTCATTTTAGGATTTCTTGGGGAGACAATTGGCCTTTTCGGCGGTGGTGATGCAGGCGGATACGATGCAAATGCTAAAATGTATCTTCTCTGTGCTAACCCGGCATGTAAAGCTGAATCTGAAATAACAGTAGAAGACTACAGCAAAATGATGCAGGAAATGGGCCCTGGCGGAATGATGGGACCAATGATGGGGCCAATGGCTGTAAATTGCCCAAAATGTAACAAGAAAAGCGCTTACATGGCGGAAAAATGCGAAAAATGCGGCGTTGTCTTTGTGCCAAACTACCAAAGTGGGGACGAGTATCCAGACAAATGTCCTGGCTGCGGCTACAGCAAATATGAAGAAATGAGCAAACAGCAACAATAATCTCCCCCTATAATAGTTACAATTTCCCAAAAGGCGGCTTCTCACGAGGCTGCCTTTTTTTGTTTCCCGCTGGCAAGGATACTTGGAAATATTTACACATAGCTGAAATCGGACAGTATTGAATCAGCTATCGGCAGAGCAACCCTTGCAAGCCGGATGCCGTCATTTCCAAGAATAAGCAGCTTTTGCTCAGTATAATTTTTCACAGGCACAGCAAACATTTCCAGAAAATTACACCCCGTCTGTTCGTTAAACCTCGCAAAGTTTATCCCCTTTATTTTTCGCAATCCAAGCACAGCCGTCTCGCACGCTAATTCCATCTCGTTAGGAATATGAATCTCGTCAAATGGATTATGCTCCGATTCTATCGCTATAAAATATTTCGTCATATCGGCAAAATTAAGCGTGCGATGATTTTTATAAAAAGACCCTGCCGCCGGCCCGATGCCAAGATATTCGGTATTGTTCCAGTATTTCAGATTATGCTGGCACTGAAATTCCGATTTCGCAAAATTTGAAATTTCATACTGCTCAAATCCTGCCTCAGCAAGCTTATCGATAGCGGTATCATACATCAGGCGGTCTATATTTTCATCCGTTTGACGTATCTTTCCCTCATTAAGCTGATTCATCAGCGGCGTTCCCTCTTCAAAAGATAGACTGTAAGCACTGATATGCGTCGGATTGGCCTCAATCGCCGCCTTTAATGTTTCCTCCCACGAATCAATCGTCTGGCCGGGAATTGCAAAGATAAGGTCAAGGCTGATATTATCAAACCCAGCCTTCTTCGCGATTTTGATGGATTCCGATATTTGCTCCGGCGTTACATTCCGCTCAAGCACTTTCAGTTCCGCAGGATTAAACGACTGAACGCCAATTGAAATCCGATTGACCCCAAGCATTATAAGATTTTCCAGCAGTTCCCTATCGGCCTGTGTAGGATTAACTTCAACTGTAAATTCTTCAGGCGTGCCGGTTATCTCGATAATCCTGCCGGTAAGGTCTATAAGATTTTCACCAAGACACGACGGACTCCCCCCGCCGATATAAATAGTATCGACAGGATCTTCAAGCCGTCTTTGAATTTCCGTAATCAGACACGAACACAATTTCGGAACATCCTGACCTTGTACTGGCACGGAATAAAAATTACAGTAGCCGCATTTTTTCGTGCAGAAAGGAATATGAATATAAAGTCCGATTCCCATTTTCTGGCCTCGCAATTTTTAAGTAACTTCGATTTTCGCTGATGGATTAAATGGATTGGTTCGCACCGAAAGACTGAAAAGGTACGGATAGCTGTCCTTGAGGTGCTTATTATATTCGACCCATTCCGCTGCCATTCTTGAATATGCCCGGTTCATATCACCTTTCAGATGCACATAGTCAGTCTGGCTAAGGTTGAGTACGCTTCTGCGGTGAGCAAGTTCTTCGGCAAGATGAAATACCGCCCAGAGAACATCCGTAAACCGGTCGTGTTCGAGCAGATTTGGGTTAGCAAGCAGCCCCAGCAAAAAATCGCGTTTGCCGAGAACGTATGCGCGAAGTTCATCAAGCTTGGCCCCTGCTATTTCAGTGTCGAATTTATGCTTTTCGACGATTTTCAATAATTCATCAAAGTCTTTAGCTGTCCATTCGGCAGTAGGTATCAGCTTATTCTTTATCTGCTCAATTGTAGCGTCATGTTCAGCAAATAGATGTATCAGCCTTGTACCGACTTCGCTGAAAAACGTACCGATGACCATATTGAGCTTTTGCATTTTTATGCGTTTTTCGCGTATCGTCAATATGTTGTGCAAAATCAGGGTTATAAGCAGAACATCAATAGGAAGGAACGCTATATCGCCGAGAAGATAAATAAAGATGTGATGCGAATCGTGAAATAGCTTAAAGTGCAGATAGTACAATAGCGAAGAAAGAATTATGAGCTGTATTCCTATCGCTATTTGCCATAAATATTTTCGCAAAGTTTATCTCCTTATTTTTCACTGAGCCAGCTTTGGCCCGATTCAATATCAACCTTTAATGGAATATCAAGTTTTATCGCGTTTTCCATTTCCTGTTTTATAATAGCGGAATAATTTTCCACGTCCGCCTTGGCCAGCTCAAAGACAAGCTCATCGTGGATTTGCAGAATCATTTTAATCCGCAGATTTTCTTCTTTGATGCGTCTATGGATATTTATCATCGCCGCTTTTATCAAATCCGCCGCTGAGCCCTGAATTGTCGTATTTATAACAAGGCGCTCGGATTGAGAACGCACATTAAAATTCTTACTGCTCAGGTCTTTGACAATTCTTTTCCTGCCGAGAATGGTTTTTGCATAGCCGTCGCGTTTTGCCTGTGCGATGGTGGCATCCATAAAATCCCTTATTGATGAATACCGCTTAAAGTAATCGTCGATGAATTTCTTCGCATCGCCATAGCTCATACCTGTTGTTCTGCTAAGACCATGCGGGCCCTGCCCATAAACGATACCGAAATTGACCGCCTTAGCCGAGCTTCGCATCTTAGAATCGACATCTTCAATCGGCACATTATAAACCTGACTTGCCACAAATGCATGAATATCCGCATTATTCGCAAACGCCTTTGCAAGTGCCTCATCGCCGGAAAACTGCGCAAGCAGCCGAAGCTCAATTTGCGAATAGTCGGCACTAAGTATCACATCATCTTTATTCCCCGGCACAAACGCAGAGCGAATCTTCCGCCCAAGCTCGGTGCGTATCGGAATATTCTGCAGATTCGGATCCGATGAACTTAATCTTCCCGTAACCGTGATAGTCTGATTGAACGATGCGTGCAGCCGATTAGTTTTCGGATTTATCAGCACGCCAAGCTTATCGATATATGTATTTTGCAGCTTGGTAAGCTCACGGTACTGAATTATCAGCGGGATAATATCGTGTTCCTCGCTGAGTTCTTCGAGTACGTCAGCATCGGTGCTTCTGCCGGCCTTGCCCGATTTGACAGATTTTAAGCCGAGCTTATCAAAAAGCACATCGCCAAGCTGCTTGGGCGAATCAATATTAAAACTCATTCCGGCAAGCTCATAAATTTTATCCTGCGCCTTTTCCAACTCTGCGCCAATATCCTTTGACATAGACCGCAGCAGCTTCGCATCAATCGATACGCCGTTATACTCAAGCTCTGCAAGCACCTCCACAAGCGGCATTTCAACTTCATCGAAAAGTTTTTTAAGCTGCTTATCATTTTCCAGCCGAGGCCGTAAATACTCATACAACAGCCAGGTAACATCGGCATCTTCAGCGGCATAATCACAAGCCGCATCTGTCGGCACTGTATCAAACGTCCGCTGCTTCTGCCCCTTGCCGATAAGTTCGCTTATCGGTATAGGCTCATAAGAGAGGTAATCCTTGGCCATATTGTCCATCGAATGGCTCCGCCTGTCCGATGCAAGACAATAGCTCGCGACCATCGTATCAAAATATATCCCCTCAACAGGCAAGCCCGCATTTCGCATAATCAGCATATCATATTTGATATTCTGGCCTACCTTTTTGATGTTCTTATCCGCCATAATCGGCCCAAGCTGCTCCCGCACGTCAGCTATCGAAAGATGATTATAGCCCAGCGGCGCCTTTATCGGCAGATAATACGCCTTATGCCCCTGCCAGCAAAAACTCATCCCAACAATTTCTGCACGCATAGGATTCAGCGCCGTCGTTTCCGTATCAAAAGCAATAATTTTCTGCTGCTTTAGCTGCCCTGCCAAATCCTCAAGTTTTTCCTTCGTATCGACAAGCACATATTCATGCGCAACGGTATCGATGTTATCGAATGTATCTACGGAACCTTCCTCCGTATTATCGAACAGCCCCATCTGTGCATTTGCCCGTGCGGATTTCTTTATCGGTGCGGCCGCCTCGACAGCTTCTTCGCCCATGGACTTCAACTGCCTGTTAAAACCCAACTCCGTAAATATCGCCGTCAGCTTTTCTTTATCCGCATCCTTAAGCTTAAACGATTCATAATCAATATCAACAGGACAATCGCAGTTAATTTTCACCAGCTCTTTGCTCAAATAAGCGTTATCCCGATTCGTCCGCAAGCTGTCGCCCCGTTTGCCCGTTATCTCGTCAGCATGAGCATAAAGATTATCGATGTTGCCGTATTTGACTATCCATTCAATTGCTGTCTTTGGCCCGACATCGGCAATGCCCGGCACGTTATCCGCCTTATCGCCCATCAGCGAAAGAGCATCGATAAACTGCACAGGCGTAAGCCCCTTGTCTTCCTTGAGTTTTTCGACATCGGTTATTTCGCCGGTCTTTATATCAAATATTTTGACATTATCGTTCAAAAGCTGAAGCATATCCTTATCCTTTGAACAGATAAAGACCTCATCACCCTCTGAAGCTCCCTTTACCGCCAGCGTGCCGATAATATCATCCGCTTCCCAGCCGTCAACCCGAAGCATCGGTATATTCATCGCCTCAAGAATCCGCTCGATATCGGCTATCTGCGATGGCATATCCTCCGGCATCGGCGGACGGTGTGCTTTATACTCAGCATATATTTTTGTCCGAAAGCTCGGCGTTTTCGAATCCATCGTAACCACCAGCATGTCCGGCTTATATTTTTCGATGAGCCCAAGCAAAGCTGTCGTAAATATATAGCTTGCCTTGGTAGGCTTGCCCGTTGGAGATGTCAAATTGCCCCGCATTGGCGCATAATAAGCAGAATATATGTGCGCATGCCCGTCGATAATGTAAAGTGTCTTTGCCATAAAGGTTATGGTATTGCCAAACCCCCTTTTGGTCAAGATTTAACTGCGAAGATGATCTGTTTTTAAAGATAAACCCGAACGGCCTATTTTCCGTTAGCGAAACTTCTAATGCCTGCACAACTAAATTTCACGATATGCTCTATAAGTTCATCGAATGTCATATCAGGATAAATTTTATAGTAGAACTCAGTGAATAGCAGCGAGTGAGTAAGCACGCCGTCATAAGAAAATCTTGCCAGGATAGCGTTGGCAAAATCCAACCCTGGAGTCAGCTTTGTGATTGATTCAATGAAAAGTTTTTCAATCTCAGCAAACATATCCTGCGGAATCAATTCCTCTGAAAGATGGGGATTAAGTATCTCACGCACAAGGAGCCTTGTTATCGAACTTTTGCCGGAACCTGTTTTCAATGGCGCAAGGGCTGTCTGCGACACAATCTTCAAAAGCTCCTCAAGTGTCGGATTCGCTGAAGCCATAATTTTTTTGACGTTTTGCACCTGCGTCTCAGCCAGATATTTCAGGTGCCGCTGGAACATCGCTTTGTAAAGCTTATCCTTACCCCCAAAATGATAATTTACGGACGCTATGTTGCAATCAGCAGTGGTAGTCAAATCACGAACACTGGTCGCTTCATAGCCTTTATCGCAGAAAAGTTTTTCTGCAGCATCCATCAGCCTTTCTGGAACTGTTTTTGCGGTATCTTCAACCATAATTCGCACTCCTTTCGACAAACAACGCCCGTTTAAAATTTAAGTATAAAACATTCGTTTAAGTCGAGCAAGCATTTTTTGCAGATATTTCTAAGAAATGGCGACAATACCGCAAGTGCGCAAAAAAAAATCCCGCTTAAAAACGGGATTTTTGTAAGTTTACGGGCAAAAGACAATTTATGCGACAGTAACGGCCTGTGCCTGTGGGCCTTTTTTGCCGGTTCCAACCTCAAAATTGACTTTCTGACCTTCTTTCAGAGTTTTGTACCCCTCTGACTGGATTTCCGAATAATGCACGAATAAATCCTCGCTGCCATTGTCCGGCGTAATAAAACCATAACCTTTTTGTTCATTGAACCATTTTACTGTACCTGACTCCACTTAATGCCTCCTGAGCCAAAAGACTCGATTAAGGACTCCCTCGAAATCCGGTTATCACAAGTCTTGAGGGAATAATAAGAACTTGTAATCTTACTCCACAATAAATCTAATCTATTTAAATAGCAAATGTCAATCAAAAAACGTGATTTCTCATAAAAAACATCTTATTTTTTTACGAAGTTTTATTGCACAATAATCGTCGTTTCCAGTATAATAACCCAGCTATGTTAACTTTTTCAAAGGGGCATAAATGTTTAAAAAGTTCGTAATAATTGCAATAATGGGCCTTTGCTGCGCCTCTTTTGTCGCCGCCGACACTTTCACCGAAAAAAAAACCGGCAAAGTATATCACGGCTATGCAATAAATAAAAAGATAAATTCGCATACAATGGTCAAAACCGTCGAGGCAGGCTTTGTTCAGCTAAAGCTTTCAACATGGGAGGCAGCCTATGATGCCAATGGCAGGGAAAATCTCGTCGTTGTAATACCGCTGGACAAGGAAATTTCCTTTGATGCCCAAGTAGATGCAACAGGAAAATCATTGGACCTTGCAGTAAGCAAAGGGCCGCAATTTATAATCATCGAAGTTGACACCGCTGGCGGGCGAATGGACATATCGCGTCAACTGGCAGCCTTAATAAGCAAAGCCGATAATTTTACCCCCGTATATGCCTACATAAAATCGGAAAACACAAAGGGTGCAATAAACGCCGGCATCTTTCCTGCCTTGGCGTGCAGAAAGATTTACATAAATCCTGATGCCTGCATTGGCGGCACAGATGAAAAAAATGACCCCAATGATAATTTACGATTTGAATATGTCGACGTACGAAAAATGTTCGGAGATACTGTAGGCGAAAAATTCTCTTCCGCGATAAGAGCCTACGCAGGCACACTTGCCCAGCAAAACGAAAAACCAGAGCTTATCGCGATGGCTATGGTAGATAAAAATATCGATGTCATTGAGGTGGATTCCAGCGGAAAACCGTTGAAAATTTTCGTGGACACCGCAAATAAAACGCAGGATCAGAAACAAGTTAAAATCTGGTCGGACACAGGCAATCTGCTGCTGCTTGATTCCGCCGGCGCGATGGAAACACAACTTGCAGACGGCACTGCCGATTCAATCGAAGATATGATTGAACAGCTCACCAATAAAAATATACCTGTCGAGCGGATCGATACTCACCTTGCAATCAAAAAGAAACTTGATGCACAGACAGACAAAATTAATGAGTTTGTAAAAAAAATAGAACAGCTTAACAAAGACTTGAAAACCGCTGACTCACGCGAAAAAAAGGGAATAACACTGCAACTGATTAAACAGTACAATTCAGTTCTTGGAATAGCACGGACAACGCCTGAACTTGGATTGAATATCTCGTATATGAAAATGAGTGTTGACGGGCTGCAAATGGATTATGATTCAATGAAATGAGCCAAAGCAGCCATTCATCTTTTATAACAAATCTAACCGGTTAAACAAATTTAAGGTTCAATCTATGTTAAAAAAATCGGCATTATTGATTCTGTTGTTTTTAAATTCTTTGGCATTTTGCGATACATTTACACACAAAACCACAAGCCAAAGTTATGATGGTTTTATGCTCAGCAAACAAAAACAGGGCAAAACTCTCATTAAAACTGCCGAAGGCGTAAAGCAGATTGACATTGAGGAATATAACATTGAAAGAAATCGAAAAGGCAGAGATGAGAAAGTTGTAGTTTTGCCGATTGACGGCGCATTGCAATATACCGCAGAGACACAGGCATTCAATGTTTCGTTAGCGCGTGCTTGTGATATGGGGCCGATATTTATTATTGTTCAAATCGACAGCCCAGGCGGAAGACTCGACCTTTGCAGAGATATATGTATTGCAATCGATGAAGCCAATAGCTGTGATATTTACGCATTCATAAAAGGCGGAAAAAATGGCGGAGCGTATTCTGCCGCTGCTGCCGCCGCATTTGCCTGTGATAAAATTTATATGGCCGCTGATACCGCAATTGGTGCAGCTACGCCTTACCAGATGACCAAAGACGGCGTTATCAAACAATCCGATCCGGAGCTTTTAAATTGGTTTGCGGGCGTGTTTTATCAGCTTGCCGAGGACCACAACAAACCTGGCATACTGGCAGCAGCAATGGTGGACAAGGAAATAAACGCTGTCGAAATCAACTACGACGGCAAAAGGGAATTTGTCTGGCTAAAAGAACCCAATCCTGATGTTAAAATAATTAAAACATGGAGCGAAAAGGGTATGCTTTTGACAATGCCCGCAAGCGATGCCCAGGAAACCGGCATTTGCGATGCCATCGTTGCGGATATGGATGAATTAATGATGCTTTTAAATGCAGAAGAGGCGAAAGTTGTTTATGATAACGGGGCAGTAAAAGCCCGATTGGAGCTTGAAAATGCACAAAAAAGAATTGACCAGACATATGCCCGCGTGCAGAACAAAATAAAATCGCTCTCCTCCAGCCAAAAAATGCAGTATTCAGAAGCCTACCACATGTATAACGCTATGATCAGAGATTTACGCGAGGCAATAGCTCTTTCTGAAAAATATCCTGATTTGAAACAGCACGAGCATTTGCCCGAATTAAGGGAGTTTCTTGAATCCTGCGAGCAGTCAATTAAAAACTAAATATTCCTGCGGGTCCAATATAGCCCTTTTTGTGCCTTTAAAGTATTTACAAATAAAGATTTACAAAAATTTAAAAAAAAAGTAAAAAAACATCTTGCAACGGTTCCAATCCTTGATATATTAAGCCCTCTTGTTTGAAACCGAGCGAAAAACTCGGGTGACAAAAAAAAGTTAATAAAGTGAAAAAAAAGCCTTGACGAACAACATCATCTAAGATACGATTGTTTTTCTTGATTGATGCGGGCAAGTTGCCTTTAGTGAGCTTGGTCGTTTTTTTTCATTATTAAGTTGCTCTTTTACAAGTTAACAGTTGAGAACATCCATAAGCAGACAACGAAAGTTGAGCCTGCAGGAAGATAACATCGGCCTGTAGGTAAGTAAATTCATGTTATGAATTTCAACACTTTCGTGTGTTATGCAAGTAAGTGTTGAGCCTTTTTTTTTTGAAGATTTCGGTACAATAACCGAGTCAACGATACAAACTGAAGAGTTTGATCCTGGCTCAGAATGAACGCTGGCGGCATGGCTAAGACATGCAAGTCGAACGGACTATTTAATTGAGTAATCGAAAGAATAGTTAGTGGCGAAAGGGTGAGGAATAAATAGGAACGTACCCCGTACTCTGGGATAGCGTCTCGAAAGGGACGGTAATACCGGATGATATGGTTTACCATCAAAGATTTATCGGTATGGGAGCGGCCTATTTCCTATCAGCTAGTTGGTGAGGTAATGGCTTACCAAGGCTACGACGGGTAGCGGGACTGAGAGGTTGGCCCGCCACATCGGGACTGAGACACTGCCCGGACCTCCACGGAGGGCTGCAGTAACGAATATTGGGCAATGGGCGAAAGCCTGACCCAGCAATGCCGCGTATAGGATGAAGCCCCTCGGGGTGTAAACTATTGTCAGGTCCTAGAAAGTTTTCGAATTGATCAGGACCAGAGGAAGCCACGGCTAACTTCGTGCCAGCAGCCGCGGTAAGACGAAGGTGGCAAGCGTTATTCGGAATCACTGGGCTTAAAGCGCACGTAGGCGGAATTACAAGTGTTTTGTGAAATCCCTCGGCTTAACCGAGGACTTGCGAGGCAAACTGTAATTCTTGAGGCAAGTAGGAGCGGGTGGAATTCTTGGTGGAGCGGTGGAATGCGTAGATATCAAGAGGAACGCCAGTGGTGAAGACGACCCGCTGGGCTTGTACTGACGCTGAGGTGCGAAAGCGTGGGGAGCAAACAGGATTAGATACCCTGGTAGTCCACGCCGTAAACGATGTCTACTAGGTGGTAGCAGCTTCTGACGCTGTTACGACCGAAGCAAAAGTGTTAAGTAGACCGCCTGGGAAGTACGGCCGCAAGGCTAAAACTCAAAGGAATTGACGGGGGCTCACACAAGCGGTGGAGCATGTGGATTAATTCGAAGCAACGCGCAGAACCTTACCTGGGTTTGACATAATTGGATGCCTTCCTGGAAACAGGGTAGGTTGCCCTTCGGGGTGAAACTTTAACAGGTGCTGCATGGCTGTCGTCAGCTCGTGTCGTGAGATGTCGGGTTAAGTCCTTTAACGAGCGAAACCCTTGCCGTTAGTTACCATCAGGTTATGCTGGGAACTCTAACGGGACTGCCGGTGTTAAACCGGAGGAAGGTGGGGATGACGTCAAGTCCTCATGGCCTTTATGCCCAGGGCTTCACACGTGCTACAATGGCATGGACAAAGCGACGCGATACCGCGAGGTGGAGCAAATCGCACAAACCATGCCCCAGTTCGGATTGTAGGCTGTCAACTCGCCTACATGAAGTTGGAATCGCTAGTAATCGCGGATCAGCTACGCCGCGGTGAATGTGTTCCTGAGCCTTGTACACACCGCCCGTCAAGTGATGGGAGTCGGAAGTACCCGAAGTCGGATTGCTAACTCGCAAGAGAGGCGTCTGCCGACGGTAAGTTCGATGACTGGCACTAAGTCGTAACAAGGTAGCCGTAGGGGAACCTGCGGCTGGATCACCTCCTTTCTAAGGATATTAATACTAGTCGGGGCAATAATGCCTTAACCGACATATACAGTATTAGTCAGAACTTTCGTTACTGCTGTGGACTCAACTGTTCTTGATATAATCAGCCCTTCTAGGAAACTGGAAGGGCTTTTTTTTTGCGCAGAATTTCAGTAATAATCGGATTATGTTTCCGTTAAAACGGGGCTTTGTTTCCGGAATTTCCCTGTCTACATTAAAAATGAGGGTGAAATTACGGAAAATAGCTGTTTTTTCGGAAAATAAAAAGGTGATATAGGCGTTTTTAGTGTTGCTAGCCAGCTTTTTTGGGGTAGTGATGCGACACTAAGTACGATAAGAAAGTACATTAAAAACACTGTAAGTGCTTTTAATGCAAGATGTTAGAGTACAGAATACAGATTACAGAGAAATCGTGATTTTGAGGGTGAAAACCATCAAAAAGCGCGCCAAAAAACGTGGAAAGACGTGAAAATCACGAAAAATGAATAGTAGATATTGTGGATTGCTCAATGTGCCATAAAAACCGTCAAGGGGGAAAATAAAAAAAATGTAATTTTTTTTAAGGCAAAAGGCAATATTTTTTAACCACAGGATTACACAAATTACGCAGATTATAAAAGAAGCCAGAGACCATAAAATGGCTAACCGTTTTCTTTTTAACGAAATCCCATCATTTTGGCCGATAGAAAGATAAAGTTCGCTCGTAAATTGTGTTGTTAGCGGAAAAATAATAACTTATGTTTGATATCGCCCTGGATTTTGAAAAAGCGGCCAAGTTTCTGCACACCGCCATTTTGGTAGTGCCGGGATTGATTATGGGCATTGCAGGTCTTTGGCTCTGGCTGGCGGGGTCATCGTGGCACAAACTCTTCGCAGCGGCATTTACTGCAATTGTCGCCGTGTTGATCTCTGCGATAATGTCCCTTAATATTTTTGCGATAGCAATAATTGCTATACTGGCCCTTCTGACTGGCGGACTGTTTTCAAGGCTGATAATCGCCCTTTCAGCCGCGATAACAGCATCAATAATAGCATTTCTCGTAATCTATAACATCGATATTCAACCATTTCCATCTTCAAACCGCTATTATACAACCATCAGCGAAAAAATGGATGTGCCTCAGTCAGTCAAATTTATAAACGATTATTCTGTCTTTGCTGGCAGAGAGGTTCTAAATATTGCCAAAAGTCTTCAATCATCCAATACAGCCATTATCTGCGGATGCGGGGCCGTTTTTCTGGGTTTCGGCCTATTATTATCAAAGCTGACCACCGCCCTGCTTACCAGTTTATGGGGCATACTGCTTATCTCCAAAGGAATGATACTTCTGCTGCTTTACAAGGGAACATTTGTAATCACCAGAGTAAGCCAGAACACAATGCTCTATTTTTACATATTTGCAGGGATGCTTGCATTCGGCATAATAGTTCAATTATTGATTTGCCCTGCCATTTTCAAGAAATCAACAAAAACAGATAGTCATAGCAACAAAAATGATGGAGAACATAATAATGGATAGTACCGCACTTTTTTCGGTAATAGCAGAAACCGCGACGGAAGGCTCACACTATGGGAACCTTCAGAGCCTGGTGCCGATAGATTTCATATGGGGTCAGATTTCGGCACTTTCGTGGATACAAGCGATAATCGCAATATCGTTCGGGGCGGTCTACTTACTCTATGGCTGTAAAATTTTCAAAATACTAGTGGTCATCGCTTTTAGCCTTATCGGAATGACAATCGGCATAAGAGCAGGCCAGTTTATGCCTGGAAGCAACTGGCAAATATGGGGCGGAGTGGCAGGAGCAGTGCTATTGGGCTCAGTATCAATACCGCTGATGAGATGGGCGGTAAGCATACTCGGCGCAATCGCAGGCGGAATTATCACCACCGGTATCTGGTATGCCTTTGATCTGCCAGACAATCATCTTATCCTGGCAGGCGCTTTGATAGGAATGATAGCTGGCGGCATGCTTTCGTTTGTCGTTTTTGATGCCGCAGTTGTACTGTTCACCAGCCTTAATGGTGCAGCTTTGGTTGTAATGGGTCTTCTGGCGTTGTTTCTAAAATACGAACCGACCAGCAATGATGTCCACAACTGGGTCTACAATTACAAGTGGTTTTTACCAGCAGCAATAATAACTACAACTGTTGTTGGAATATTAATACAAAAACAGGTGATGAAATCAAAAGATTCTTGATTTCGGGCAGAAATGACACTAAAGTACAATATCTACTGTTGATGACATGCTAACTTGATTTAATTAGGGCAGGAAAACATGAAAAAAGGGACAGACGGTATTAAGTTTTCAGGCGATGTACTCGTAGCCGAGGATAATCCTTCAAATCAGATGCTCATAATGCTTCTGCTTAAGAAACTCGGCTTTGAGACTACAATTGCCAAAGATGGTCAGATAGCTGTGGATTTGTTTGAATCAAAACCATTCAGGGCCGTCATGATGGATATGATGATGCCGAATATGAACGGCTATGAAGCAACAAGGACTCTTCGTAACAGAGGCGTTGAAGTTCCTATCATAGCTGTGACGGCAAATGCTATGGCTGGTGATAAGGAGAAATGTCTAGTGGCTGGTTGTGATGATTACATTTCAAAACCTATAACGATGGAAAAACTGAAACAGACATTGCTTACATTCCTTGAACCGGAAGCATCAAATGATTCAGAGCAAACTGCTATTAAGTCAGAATTGGCTAATGACCCTGACCTGTGCATTGTTGCTGAAATGTTTGTCGAAAGATTAAATCAGCTAACCGACAGCATAAAAAAAGCAATGCAAGATAGCGATGTGAAAAAACTGAAAGACCTTTTTCACGAAATCAAAGGTGCCGGCGGCAGCGCAGGATTCCCTATCCTGACCGAAAAATCAGCCTATATCGAAAAGCTTATAATAGATAACAAACCCGATGAGCTGAAAGAATCGCTGGACGAATTTTACAATATATGTTCCAGAGTTGAAGCACCGCAAAAAATCTCTTAGGTGAATCAGGGTTTACAAGTTTTGCAAGGCCTTTTGCCGTGATCAATAGCTTCCTGACGGGAGTTATATTTTTCGGCGTTCTGCTCGGATATTCCCTCTGCCCATCTACAGCCTGGCAGGTGGAAAACCTTGCTGCTCTTTGAACCCACAAAAAGATGCTCTTGGTCTTTGGTTTGCATTGGCCCGCGCTGTTTGCCATTGGTATCGTCAATCGTTCTTGCGAAGTTTTTTTCCACCAGCAATTGGCCGAGGTTTTGTCCATCGCAATAAACGTCAGCCAGTATGAAAAAACCGTCGCCCCTCTGCATATTTTTAAGCTCAACCCTTTTTGCGTTTTTTAAATTTTCGTGTATGAAGTTATTCGCCTGCCCTGCCTGTGGCTGATTCGAATCGGCGGTCAAGGTTTCAACGCCACGTATCCTGACGGAAATATCCCTGCCTATTATCGGCGGGTAATTCCGGATATCACACTTGAAGCTGTAACTGTCAGCCTGGTTGCAATCGATAATTTTCGCAGCTATCGCATTGCCATAGCTGGCCTCGTTGACATCTGCTGCCCGAACTCCGCTAAATACAAAAGACAAACCCGCCAAAACCAGAATACATCTTACCATATCAACTCTCCAATTCAGGATATTTAGTGAACTAAATCTTGCTAACTGGTATCACATTATCACAAAAAAATCAATAAAATAGGGCAAAAAAACTTTGCCGGAAAGCACCTATATTCACCGAATATCAGCGATAACGCCTTTATATTAAAGAGCTTAAGTCGCATTGATATTATCGGACGTTCATTTCAGATAAACCTGTTGCCCCAACCGGCTAATTTTCATATAATACCACCTCAGGCAGTACCCACGGAATGGGGGATTTGTCATTCAGGGATGTCTTAACAATAACTGTAAACACAGGAACCCGAGAGGACAATTTTCGCGGTCTATCTAAAGACCACGCAGGCACAATTTGAGTTTATTTTGCCAGGGGGGTAAAAATATGGAATTAAAATTATTAAAAGAAAAGCTTATCGGCTCTTTTAAACCGGCAAGTGTCGTAATGCTTTGCCTAACGGGAATGATTATGCTGCTGATTTATCAAAGCATAGGATTTTCGAGGAAAGGCCAGATGACCTACTTGAGCAGTTTAGCCTCGATTAAACCCGATGTGCAGGATAATCAGGCACCGCCGGAGTTACCGGAGTTGCCGGAGCCGTTCGCTTCATTGCCGAAGTTGGCAAATGACGAAATGGCCACGCCATTTTCAAGGCCTGCAATTGAAACAAGATACGACCCTGCTATCGATTTACCGAAAAATCCGGCAAAACCGAAAAAAAGCGAATGGAAAACCGTGCGAATGAGAGTAACAGGCTACTGTCCCTGCAAAAAATGCTGCGGAAGATCCGCTAAAGGTATCACCGCATCAGGACACAAAATTTCGTGGGGCAACAGATTCGTCGCAGCACCTAAAAATATTCCGTTCGGCAGCGAAATTATTATTCCCGGCTACAATAACGGAAAGCCTGTCAAAGTTCTCGACCGCGGCAGAGTTATCAAAGGCAACCGGCTCGATGTCTTCTACAACACGCATCACACCGCCGGCAATTGGGGAACAAAATACCTTAACGTAAAAATAAAATATTCAAAGTAACCTATTTTTACAGGTCTCTGTCGACCGCGTTGGCAATTCGTTTCAGCCCTGTCATTAGCTCTTTGAGTTTGGCTGGCGTTATCGACTGCGCTCCATCGCTCATTGCGTGTTCCGGGTCCGGATGGCATTCAAGAAGCAATCCATCTGCACCTGCTGCGATAGAGGCTTTGCTCATTGCAGGGACAAGATGGGCGTGGCCCGTGCCGTGCGACGGATCAACCATAACCGGCAGATGCGTCTTATCGTTCAATTCCGCAACAGAAGCAAGCGGCAGCGTATTGCGTACATAATCCTCAAAAGTACGAATACCTCTTTCGCACAAGATAACATTTTTATTGCCTGCATTGATTATATACTCAGCGGCAAGAAGGAACTCATCAAGCGTAGCACTTAGGCCCCTCTTTAGAAGGACAGGCCTGTTGACTTTGCCTACCGCTTCAAGCAAAGGATAATGCTGCATATTCCTAGCACCGATTTGAAGCACATCCGAATATTTGGCGACAATCTCAACCTGTTCAACGCCTATCACTTCGGTAACTATCGCAAGGCCAGTTTTCTCACGCGCCTCTGCAAGCATTTCAAGACCTTCCAAACCAAGTCCCTGAAAACTATACGGACTTGTTCGCGGCTTATACGCCCCGCCGCGTAAGCCGATACAGCCTGCTTCTTTGACCGCATGTGCGACATCGATTATCTGCTGACGGTTCTCAACCGAACATGGCCCTGCTACTACGCCGATTTTAAGTCCGCC
>CAMDDF010000028.1 GCA_945890885.1 Candidatus Kuenenia stuttgartensis
AAGCACATTTCTCTGTCGGCCTTTTCAAATGACAGCGGATGATTAGCAGGTGCTTCTTTGCCATCAATGAACCATTCATCCATACCCCAGAAGTGGGCATTCTTAAGGCTCAAGCCAAGCTCATTAACTAATCGTGCCACCAGAGGCAACTGCTCAGTCGGGCCTATCGGGCCGCAAATGCCAACGGGATTATCCGCGGTAGATTGTTTCCACGCGGTTATATACTCAAGAGCTTCAGCAAGATACAAATCTTCAAGCGTATCGTAAAACTTTACGGTAAAACCTTTACGCGACAAGCCGAGCATATCTTCCGGCGTTAATTTAGCGGCATCATTTAATATATCATCTTCCAGCGTAGTATAATCCCACCAATCGGGTGCTAACATACTTATTTTACGAGCCATTTCTTATTTCTCCTTAACAAAATTTTCAAGTTCGGTTTTCAAAATATTATCATGCGGATAGCCGTGGCCAAGATGCTGACGGAAACCCTCGGCATATTCACATTTAACTTCACTGCCTCTGCGCTGCCCGTGCCGTTTCATCGAATCAATATACTCATCCATACCGTGGTGAGCCATCAGCCAATCTCTCTGGCTCTTGTGGCAGCAGAGCATTTTTTCTTTTATATCTGCAACCGATGTAATATCAACATAAAATTTGGCCTTGATTTCATCGCCGAATATATCTTTGCACTCCATAGCATCGGCATAATAAAGATAAGGCGTAAAAGCATAAGGTTTGACACCAGGGGTTTCAACATTGGGTATTCCGCAGGTAAAACAGGCTGTGCGAACCAGGTGCGATGTGTTTTCGTGATCTATAAAATAGTCATGAGGGCTGGAAGTAAATACTATCGTAGGCCTAACTTTGCGAATCATCTCTATCGTTCTAAGCAAGGATGGCCTGTCATACATTACAAATACATCGTCAAGTTCATTGCAATGATATGTTCCGCCGAGAACCGCCGTTGCATTTTCTGATTCTTTTCTGCGGATTTTGCTGATTTCTTCCCTGCCACAAGTTGCCGAACCGCAATCGCCCGGCGTCATTGTTGCAATGTGTATGTCCCAGCCTTTATCCTTTAATAACGCCAGAGTACCTGTGCACATAAATTCTGCATCATCAGGATGGCACAAAAACGCCAATACCGTTTTATTCATTTTTTCCATAATTTCACCTTTAATTGTCAGTCAATATATCTGTTTCATTGCCAGCAATACGCTTCAAAACCATCTTAATCATGCATTCGAGCCATTTCGTTGATTCTATTATTTCATCAACGGATAACAGCGGAATTATATTCTGTAAAGATTTGCTGTCAATACACAATGCGATAAAATCTACCAATTCATCTTTTATTTGATTATTAACAGGGTTTATCATTCCGTCAACTTCGCATTTAATCTCAAGCCCGTCAACCCAGAGCCTTTTGGCAACAAAATCGCCATTCCACTTATGGCCGCCCTGGAATATCTCGACCTGTCGTTTTTTAATATTATCGTCGGTTAGCCACGAAACAAAGCAGGTTCCCCTAGTACCATGATTATGCTCCAGCAAAACTTTAACTTCGTATGTTTTGCCATCGATAAGTTTAATATCAGCTATTTCAATTTTTCTTACACTGCCGAAAAAACAAATCGCAAGATCAAGATCATGTATCACTTTGTCGGTTAAAATATCATCGGAAATACGGTTATCATGCTGCTGTGTCCGGCAAAAAGAATACATCTGCGGTGGCGGATCAACATTGCCAAGTATAGACCTGATTTTTACGCTAACAGGATTATATCGCTCAATATGCCCTGCCATTATCCGTACCTTTGACTTTTTAGCGGCATTGAGCAGATCGTCCATATCGGCTGCGGAAGTAACAATCGGCTTTTCAATGAACGTATGAATACCTCGTTCAATCGCGGCAAGGGCTATCTGCTTGTGCGTCTGAGTAGGCGTAGCAACTATTAAGATATGCGGCTCTGTCTCATTCAGCATTTTCTCAACAGATGTAAATCCGCTAATGCCATCATGGCCTTCAAGACGCAATGGCAAAGTATCGCAAATTCCAACTATACGTATCTTGGTTAGCTGTCGGCCTATGCCGCCTTTGTAATAATCTTCGTGTTCACCAGCGGCGAGCTGCTTTAGAGCTGTAAAATGAAAATTACCCATTTTGCCCATACCCGCTATCGCAATCCTGATTTCAGCGGCATCATCTGGAATTAAATGTAATTCGCTTATGCTCATATCCGTTGGCTTAATTTTGTAATTGCACCAGTAACGTCTCTCATTCGGCTTTCGCCTGCTTCGCGTTCTACCGAAAGCGTGCCGGCAAAACCGTTTCTTTTCAGCGCATCAAGAAAATCGCCCTGGCATACTTCGCCATCGCCCCAAGCCACTTCGCGGCCCCAGCTGTTTTTCACACTCGCTGACACGGCATCCTTTATATGTACATGCTTTATCCATCGTCCAAGCAAATCGACAGCTTCGATTGGCCTGCCGTTACCGTAGAGTATCATATTGGCTGGGTCAAAGTTAACACCTATCGCCGGATGATTTAGCTTCTCAAGAAACACGGCAAGCGTCTCTGCTGTTTCCTGTCCGGTTTCCATCAAAAGCACAACGTCCTTTTCTCTGGCTGCATCAGCAAGATATTTCACGCGATCAACAAGAGCTGCATTTGAATTATCAACAAAACCAAAATGAAATTCGAGATACTTTACGCCCAGCCCGGCTGTAAGCTGGATCGCATCAAGGACAAGTTTCCTGTTATGTTCCCAGCAATCATCGGGAACGATTCCACCAGTCTTCCTGATACTATCAAGAGTCGAATAATTTTCCTGCGGAAATCCGACCATTGTCGCACTGAAGTTCCAGCCTGCCGCTTTAAACTTTTCAATATAATCGCCCGACGGAGAATCAATCTGCGGATTTAATGCAAGATGCATACGATCAATATCCGTATGCATCCGCAATTCGTTTAGCTCTTGTAAATCGTTGTTAAACGACCAGCTGCATACACCTATAGGCCAATTGCCGTATAACTTCATTTTAGAGTTACCTTTTTGCCGGTATCACAGGATTTTTTCTCCGCCATAATAAGCTTAACGGAATTAAGAGAATCGTTCGGCGTAATTATCTTAGGAACCGCTTTTCCGCTTACAGCTTTAATGAAATGCTCAATCTCACAGGAATAACCGTCGCCCTTGGCAACTTTAGGAATTATCACATCACCTTTAGCTGGAGCGATTTTAAAAACAGGGCTGCGTGTACAATCGTACGATACTGTTGCTCTTTCGAGTGCCACGTTAAAACTCATTTCAAAGCCAAAGCCAGGTGTCATAACCCAGCCGCCCTCAGATGTTACAACCTTTTTATCTTTGTAAAGATAATTTACGACAATATGGTCATAGTCATTGCTTGGGCCTTTTACTCCACGAGCAAAAACCTCTTTTGGCATCCCGAAAACGTACTGAATGAAATCGCTGTCATGAATATGCAGATCAAGAGTTGCTCCGCCGGACCTTTTTTTGTCCAGAAGCCAGTTATCCCACGACCATGTCGGCGTAAGGCTCAAACGCTGAAATGTCGCAGCTAAAACCTTTCCATATTTTCCGGAATCAATAATTTCCTTTAGTTTTGCGTACTCAGGCCAGAACCTTATGCAATGACCAATCTGCAATAATTTTCTGCTCGCTTTGGCAGCCTCTGTCATCTTCTGACACTCAGCGACATCCATTGCCATCGGCTTTTCACAGAACGTATTAACTCCTGCTTTTAACGCCTTCAATGTGTATTTGCAATGAAGATATGTCGGCAATGTTATCGAAATCGCGTCAAGTTTCGTTTCCTTGAGCATCTTGTCAAAATCGGTGTACAACGAGATACCTTTGAAATCCAACGGCTTGTCGGCACCACTGATATTACCCGATGTGCCTTTGGTATCGGTAAATTTCTTCTCGTCTATATCGCATATTGCAACGATTTTAACATTTTTCATGGCCTTGTAGCACCGAAAGTGCATCTTGCCCATAAAGCCTAACCCAATAATACCTACGTTAATCATATTACAACTCCTTTATTTAAAAATCTTTTTCATTGCTTTTGCGGTTTTTGCAGGCCTGCCCGCAGAATACGGTATCATCTCTGCAGTAACATAACCCTTATAGCCGATTGCATCAAGAGCTTTTTTGACTGCTGAAAAATTCACGTCCCCTTCGAGCAGGTCCACGAATCCTTCAGCAGTACCCGCTGATTTTTTAAAATCTTTTATGTGAATACGTTTGATACGTTTGCCAAGAATTTTAATCCACTGCTCCGGATAGCCTGTCAAAAGTACATTGCCGACATCAAAATAGGAACCGACCCGTTTTGACTTGAAACTGTCAATAAAAGACCGCATCTCAAGCGGACTTAAAAGAAATTTATTCCAGACATTTTCAATCGCAACCGTAACTCCCAGCTTTTCAGCAGTGGGCACAAGTTTACTTACAGCTTCGAACGCCCGTTTGTAGCATACATCATAAGGTATTACTTCAGCATCCGGCAGAAAAAAAACATCCACAGCACCGGGTACAAACAGGTATGCGTCGGTGCCAAGCCATTTTGTAACTTGCAGAGCCTTTTTCGTGAAATCTACGATTTGCTTGCGAACTTTAGCATCATTTGATGTCGGAGAACTGCCCCAGCTTTCGCCGCTGGCAACGCTAGAAATTTCTATTCCGATTTTCTTAGCCTCAGCAACAATTGCCTTGCACTGTTCCTTTGTGGTCTTGTCAGTCAAAACCCCTTGGCTTGCGATACAAAGCTCTATCGCGTCAAAACCAAGTTTCTTTGCCTGTTTCATAGCATCGGCTATGTTCAGCTTACCTTCCAGCCCACCATCAAACATCCAATAACTTGCACATATCTTCATAATCGATCCTTTCAATAAAACGATACCGTAAATAATAATCCAGTTTAATATTGACAGCAATAGCCAAAAGGAACAAAATGATGTACAAAAGGAACTTCTGAGTCAGCTATGGCAAAAAAAAACAGCGAAAAAATAATAAAAAAATATGTCCGCGGACGTCCCGGCCACGTTCTTGATGCGGAATATTTCTACTATGAAACCGAGCCAAACTATAAAAAGGAACTGGCTATCATCTGCGGCGGTCATGAAAAATGCGCGCCGGATTATCTGATAAATCGAAAAAGTTATCCATACCACGTAATAAAATACACAATCGCCGGCAAAGGAACATTTTCTATAAATTCAAAAACGTATCCGCTGAAAAACGGCGTTCTTTCCGGCTTCCGGCCGAGCGATGCACACATATATCAAAGTGAAAGTACCAGCCCGATGGAACACATCTTTGTTATTTTCATCGGCAAAGAAGCTGACCAGCTCTTAGAACAAAGCGCAATTGCCGCAAAAGGCACAATCGAAGTATGCAATCAGAGCGAAACACTTTACCTCCTCAAAGCTATCATGCGGACAGGACTCGAAAAAACACCGTTTTCACAGCAAATATGCTGCAGTTATCTGCGTATATTGCTTTTAAGGCAGGCAGCCGATGTCAGCCTTCCAGCGGAACATTTTTCGCAATCACTCGAAACTTATCAGCGATGCAAAAAATATATCGATGACAATTTTACCGGAATCGATTCATCCTCCAGTGCCGCCGATGCCTGCGCGGTCAACATCCGTTATATGGCCCGGCTTTTCCGTCAATACGGCAAAATCACGCCGCACGATTACATAATGAGGCTCAAATTGAACAAGGCTTCGACAATGCTTTTGACCTCCAGCCAGTCGGTCAATGAAATCGGCTATTTACTGGGGTTTAGTGACCCCTATCATTTTTCACGCGTTTTCAAACGATTTCACGGCCTGTCCCCAAACAATTACAGAAAACTACATTTAGTTCCATAAATGTCTCTATATTAAAGATTAAAGTGCTACAATATTAAATTAGACACAAGGGGAAGTATCAAACTATTTTGCTGTATCAGTCCACAAAAAAATAATTTTTCTCATTGCCCTTGCAATAGCATAATTGTTATAATATCATGTTATACAAATGAAAATGGATGCGATAACATGCTGGAAAAAATAGATTTAAACAGTTATCTATCAAAAGGCCGTTTTAGCAAGATCGAAACAGCTTTCAAGAAAAACTTCGGAATGAGCATCGAAACCACCGACACAGACGGCAAAGAATTAGCACAATTCTGCTCAAAAAGCCACTGTCCGCAGTTTTGTTCGCAGGTACGATCATCACAAAGAGGCTCTAGCCGCTGTATGCAGGACAGGCTACGAAGTTTGACAATGGCATTTGAAACAGGCCAACCATACATTTCGATATGTCATGCTGGAATCGTGCTTGTTTGCATACCGATTATGGAAAAAGATATACCACTGGGCGGGATGTTCTTCGGCAAGTGCCTCTATGACAAATCAAACGAACACCTGACACTTGACATCATCAAGAGACTCAAAGGTGTAAAAACCAATGAAAAAAATCTCAGAAAATCAATCGAAAATCTACCTATCGTACCCGGACGGATGATTCACGAGGCCGCTGAGTTTCTATTTATAATTTTGTATGAAATTTCAGGTCTTGACCCGCTGATAATAAAAAGGAGAAGGGAAAAATACGCGCAACAATCCCACATCGGCGAAGTTATCGCTGAGCAGAAAAAACTCGGTGTCAACAGAAGTTACCCGCTTGAAAGCGAAAAAGAACTTATAAATAAGGTGAAAATCGGTGATAAGACCGGCGCAAAAGAGATACTAAATAACATTCTCGGCACAATAATGTTTCAAGACCCCGGCGACCTGAACGTACTAAAAGCAAGACTTGTCGAACTTTTAAGTATTCTAGGAAGAGCCGCCGCTGAAGGAGGCGTAGACATTGGCAATATTCTTAATAAAAACCTCGAAAACATTACTTCCGCATTGAAAATCGACAATCAGGCAGACCTTTGCGCATGGCTGAGCAAATCGCTTAATGAATTTATCGAGATGGTCTATCAGAGCCAGAAAAACAATAAAATCACACAAATTAACCCGGCAGTCGAATACATAGATCAGCATTACTGTGAACAATTAAACCTCACCGAAATAGCAAAATCAGCCCATCTGAGCGTTTCAAGGCTTGCACATGTGTTTAAGGAACAAACGGGAATCACAATGATTGACTACCTGACAAAAGTCAGGATCGAAAAAGCCAAAGAGCTTCTTTTGTCCAGCAACAAAAACTGCACGGAAATATGTTTTGGTGTCGGCTACAACAATCAAAGCTATTTTACCAGAACATTCAGAAAACTTGTCAAAATGACCCCCCGAAAATTCCGTGATGAAAACCAGCGGGCAGTCTGATTTATGCTCATACGACAGTTGTTAATCCTTGACATGAAAAGGATTAAAGATAAAATAATAGTCTTTAGTTTTAAGTGTTTAGTGTTGAGCAGAGGAAATAACAATCCGGCAGCTTCCGCTGCTCGGCTTCTATATTTTGTTGTATAAACTGGTAATTATAAATGTCAAAGAAAATCGCGGTTTTAGGCTCCACCGGCTCAATTGGGAGAAACGCTCTGCGCGTTATCGAGGCCCTCGGCAGCGACTACCAGCTAATAGCGATTACAGGCCATAAAAATACCAAGCTCTTGGCGGAGCAGGCGGCAAAATTCAAACCAAAATACGTCGCTGTTACGGACGAAAGCGGGTTAAACGAATTAAAAGGCCTATTAGCCGGTACCGGCTCAAAAATCCTCGCTGGCGCATCGGCAATGCAGGAAATAGCCTCTCTGGAAGAGGCCGATATTGTGCTGGCTGCCGTCGTGGGTGCGGCTGGTTTGGGTGCGGTTTTGGCTGCGGCCAAGGCGGGAAAAACTATAGCCATCGCCAATAAAGAGCCGTTAGTTATTGCAGGCAAGTTACTTATGGAAACCGCCAGAAAGCACAAAGCTACCATTTTGCCGGTTGACAGCGAACACTGTGCGATTTTTCAGTGCCTTTGTGCAGGCAAATCCGACGAAGTCGGTAAATTGATATTGACTGCCTCAGGCGGGCCGTTCCGCAAGGCAAGCCGAAAGGACATCGAAAACGCCACTATCAATGATGCCCTTGCCCATCCAACGTGGAATATGGGGCCAAAAATCACCATCGACTCGGCTACAATGATGAATAAGGCTCTGGAAGTTATCGAGGCGCATTGGCTTTTCGGCGTGCCAGCAGAGAAAATTGACGTGCTTATACACCCTGAATCCATCGTGCATTCGCTGGTGGAGTTCATTGACGGCTCGGTTATCGCGCAGATGGGAACGCCAGATATGTGCCACCCGATTCAGTATGCGTTGACCTGGCCTGACCGAAAAAAGGGCATTACCAACCATTTAAAGCTGGATGAACTAGGAAAACTGACGTTCGAAAAGCCGAATCTCGAAATATTCAAAGCGTTGAAACTGGGCTTTGAAGTGGCCAAAACCGATGGTTCGTCGCCTGTCGTATTCAATGCCGCAAATGAGGCCGCTGTGAAATTATTCCTTGAAGGCAAAATAAAATTTGTCCAGATAACAGAACTTATCGAACAATGTTTAAGTACCCATAATGTAAAACAGGATTTGACGCTTGAAGAATTGCTCGAAATCGATAAATGGGCAAGAAAACAGGTTATAGATACAGTCAAATCGGCATTATGACGAAATAGTAGTTTAGTCTTGAGTTTTTAGTTCTTAGTGTTGAGTCAAACGAGATCACTCGGCTGTGCTCGGGATGACAGAACGCTCCTTCGGAGATTGACCCCCCGAATAAATCGGGGGCTAACAGAGTGTTTGGCGATTCATAAACAGAGTTTAGAACGTAAATGTTAAATAGGAATCATTCGAATGAAAAACAAAGTAAAATACCTTCCAACCGTGATATTATTTCTGGCAGTGGCGGTACTTGTCAGGTTCATCGTCAATAATCCGGCCAAAACATTGAACATACTGATACCACTTGTGGGGCTTGGCGTGGTTATTCTTGTACATGAGTTCGGCCATTTCATCGTCGCCAGAATGTGCAAAATGAAAACCGAGGCGTTTTCGCTTGGCTTCGGGCACGTCGTTTTAGGTTTCAAGAAAACACTTAAAGGTTATCAGATAAGAATCCTGCCGGACTTTTTTCCGAAGGATAACGACCCCGATAAGAACGGCTTGCTGAGCTTTACTTTCGGCAAAAGCAAAACCGACAGCGGCTGTGAATACCGCATAAGCCTTATCCCGCTGGGCGGATATGTAAAAATACTCGGGCAGGAAGATATGGGCTCGGCTGAGAAAAATCCTGATCCAAACGCATTTATGAACAAGCCCGTCTGGCAGAGATTAGCAGTTATCGCGGCAGGAGTAACGTGCAATATAATTCTTGCAATTATCATCTTTATGGTAGTGTTCAGCAAGGGACTTGAAAGCCCGCCGCCAATTGTCGGAGATGTTATCGAGGACTACCCCGCTAAAGCAGCAGGCCTTGTGGCTGGCGATGAAATAATCGAAATCGATGGCGAAACGAATATAGATTTTCAGGACATCATGATGGCAGCAGCTCTTTCGGATGCCAACGAATCTGTTAATATGAAAGTTAAACATCAGGACGGCTCAATCGGTGAAATTTCGATGATTGCCAAAGACAGCTCGCCTATGAAAACTTTTGGTATCGTTGGAGCGGATTCTATGATCATCGGCAAAGTCGATGACCCAAATGACCTATACAAAAGGACAGGCCTGAAAGAAGGCGATAAAATCGTGGCGTTAAATAATCTGCCCATGCAGAATAGCTGGCAGTTTTATGAAACGTTATCAGATATTAATATAAGCTCTATTAATCTTACAATAGATCGAATAACCGCAGGGAAAACTGAAACTTTCCAGCAACCAGTTTCATATTATTATATCTTCCACAATTCAAAAGTCGAGGAACTGAATTCGATTGACCAGCTCATCACATTCTACTCGATGGTGCCGAGACTGAAAATTCCTGACCCTAAAAACGAAGCAGGTAAGCATAAAGGCCCGGTTCGAAAACTTGTCGAGTACCTGACTGGCGTCAAACTTCAGGTTGGCGATATTATCGTGAGTGTCGCTGGAACAGATAACCCGAATTATAAAGACCTGCGTGATAAGACGAATAAATATGAAAATATGAATATGCCGCTTACGGTTCTGCGTAAAACAGAATCCGGCGATTATAAAAAGATGACCGTTTACACCAGACCTGAATTTAACAAAAAAGCCAAGAGAGTTCTTCTTGGCACACCGATTAGTTTTGATTTTGATTCAACTATCATCGCAAAAACTATCACAAATAAAGATGCAAATGCTCTCGGTATTCCGGCAGGGGCGACAATTAAAACTATCGCAGACGAGCCTGTAGAAAACTTCAACGACATATTCACGATAGTACACAAAAACATCGGCAAAGAAATCGAAATAACTTATCAGGACGCAAATGAACAGGCTGGTACAGTTTCTTTCTTTGCTGACAAGGATAAATTCACTGCAATACCAAGGGTTGATATTCCATTGAAGCCATTGACCAGAATTTATAAAACAAATTCCGCAATGGAAGCCTTAAATATGGGCATCGAAAAAACCGGCAAATTCATAATGCAGACATATGTAACGATTAAAGCATTATTCGTCGGCAACGTAAGTGCCAGCAATCTGATGGGGCCAATCGCCATGATAGGAGCAGGCTCAAGGCTTATCGAAGACCAGAACTTTATGCGGTACCTCTGGCTCCAGGGGCTTATCAGCGCGTGTCTTGCAGTAATGAATTTCCTGCCGATACCAGTGGTTGACGGAGGCCATGCGGTTATACTTATTATCGAAAAAATTAAAGGCTCGCCAGTCAATCACAAGGTTATCGAAGTCATAAGCTATGTCGGTTTTGTACTGCTGATGGGGCTGTTTGTTTTCGTAACGTGGAATGATCTGGTAAGAGTAATATTAGACAAATTCTGATTCTGCATGGATGGCGATAATTTATGTTTATGGATGAACTGCTGAAAATCGTCGCGGCAGGCAAAGCACAAGTTGCCAGCGACTCAAGAAATATAAAAAAAGGCGATGTATTCGTTGCGATAAAAGGCACACAGGTTGACGGTTGCGATTTCGTAAACAACGCTATCAAACAAGGTGCCGAATATATCGTCGCAGACAGAAAAATAGATACGCAAAACGCAAGGCTGGTCATCGTCGATGATCCGACAAAGGCGTTGGGCATTCTCGCACAAGCGGCCAAAGGTAATCCCGCGAAAAAACTTTGCAACCTCGCGGTAACCGGCACCAACGGCAAAACCACTATAGGCTTCCTTGTTAAATCAATCATCGAAAACGCAGGCTCAAAATGTGGGCTTGTCGGAACAGTGATAAACGATACCGGCGCAGGCAAAACCAATTCGGCGATGACAACGCCTGACGCGGTAGCAATAGCTGATTTGCAGAAACAGATGGTCGATGCCGGTGCGAAATATATGATGATAGAGGCCAGCTCGCACGCACTTGAACAAGACAGGCTCACCAGTGTAAATTTCAAGGCGGCGGCATTTACAAATCTTACGGGCGATCATCTCGATTATCATCTGACGATGGAAAATTATCTTGCGGCAAAGACTAAACTTTTTGAGGGTCTTTCGTCTGAGGCAACCGCTGTTCTTAACAAGCAAACCGCCGAGGCGGAATCTATCGCTGATTCCACTAAAGCAAAAGTTATATTTTATGCTGTCGATGAAAAGGCAGACCTTTATGCCGAGATACAGACGTTTGACACTAGAGGCACAAAATATAAATTACACTACAACAATAATTCAATAGATATAGATTCGCCGCTGCTTGGAATGCACAACATAAGCAATCATCTGGCCGCGGCAGGTCTTGCAATCGGTGCGGGCTTTAATCTCAAACAGATTAAAGTTGGGCTGGAAGCGGCAAAGATTGTGCCGGGCAGACTTCAAAAAATTGACCTGGGCCAGAATTTCGCATTACTTGTCGATTACGCACACACCGATGACGCATTAAAAAACGTGTTGCAGACATTGAAACCTTTATGCAAATCAAAATTGATAGTGGTCTTCGGCTGCGGCGGCGACCGCGACAAAACAAAACGGCCAAGAATGGCAAAAGTCGCTGAGCAATTAGCTGATACGGTAATTGTTACAAGCGATAATCCAAGAACGGAAAATGCGATAGCGATAATCGATGACATCATCGCAGGCTTTGCAAATAAGAATAATATCACCGTTGAGCCTGACCGTGAAAAAGCAATCGCTTCCGCTATCAAAAATGCTAAAGCGGACGATATTATTCTTCTGGCAGGTAAGGGCCATGAGGATTACCAGATAATCGGAAAAGTAAAATTTCATTTCAGCGACACGGAAGTTGCGGAAAAATATATGAAATCCAGAATATGAATTTAACAATAAATCAGATAAAAAAATGCACAGGCGCAGTTGATGATATCAATTCTAACGATAGGATATCGGGCTTCTGCATTGATTCCAGGCAGATCAAGCCGGGCGATTGTTTCTTTGCTATCAAAGGTGAAAACCTCAACGGCGAAGATTTTCTCGCTGACGTATTCGCAAAAGGCGCCGCGTGCGCATTGGTATCGAAAGATTGCAAATTCGCTGGCGGCAAAATATTAAAAGTTGATGATGCTGTTATCGCAATGGGCAAACTCGCCCACGTATGGCGCAATTTGTGCGGCTTCAGTGTCGTAGCGGTTACAGGCTCAGCAGGCAAGACAACCACACGAGATATTATCCATCATATATTGTCTGGCTATTACAAATGCCACAAGCCTATAAAAAATTTCAATAACCATATCGGTTTACCATACACGCTTTTGACCACACCGGAAGATACACAAGTCTGCGTTGTCGAAATGGGCGCAAATCACGTTGGCGAAATCGAATACCTGTCGAAAATAGCTGGCCCGGACATTGCGTTAATAACAAACACATACCCGGCACATCTGGAAGGTTTCGGCAGTATCGAAAATATCATAAAGGAAAAATCAGCAATCACCGCCGGTCTGAAATCCGATGGCTGCCTAATCATAAATGATAAAATGACTGCCCTGAAAGAATACCTAAAATCGCAGGACAAAAATTTCGATTGCTTCAATATCAATGGCAGCCGTTCTCTTGGTTTGTCCGGCATTTTAAAAATTGATACGCTTGACATTGAAATACCTCTGGCTGGTGCGGCAAATCTCGAAAACGCCACGGCTGCATATTCGGTCTGCAAAAAACTCGGCATTACCGCCAGCCAATTCGCTGAAAGGATAAAGACTTTCAAGCCTACGCAGATGCGGATGGAAATCTTCAATGTCGGCAAAACAACTCTCATCAGCGACTGCTACAACGCCAACCCAGCAGCAATGGAAAATGCCATTGAGGTTATAACCACTCTTGCTAAAGAGTCCGGCCAAAGAACTGTCTTTATTTGCGGCGATATGAAAGAACTTGGCCACGAAACCGAAAGCCTGCACATAAAACTTGGCAAAACAATACGTGACAGAAAAGTCAATCTCCTTTTGGCGGTGGGAGAGTTTGCAAAGATAACGGCATCATCAGCAAGCGAAAACAGCGGCACGGAAACACGAATTTTCAAAACCACCGATGAACTGGCTGATAATGTAAACAGTTTCGTAAAGGATGACGATATAGTATTGGTAAAAGGCTCCAGAGCGGCAGGCCTTGAAAAAGTTATTGATAAATTACGGGCTAAACAGTAAATGATATACCACCTTATTAATTATATGCGTAGTTTTTGGACGTCAATCGGCTTTTTCGCCATCGAAGAAGTCCTTTTCCGCTGCATACTTGCCGCTTTGACAAGTCTGCTTATAGCGTTTTTCACCGGCCCGAAAATCATCCGCTGGCTGATGAAGAAAAAAATCGGCGATTTGCCGGAATTTAACCACACCGCCCTCAACGAGCTGACAAAAGAAAAGGCCAACACTCCCACAATGGGAGGCCTGATGATACTTTTTGCCATAATATCAAGCACGCTGCTATGGGCAAAGCTGGACAATCCATATATCCAGAAAGCCCTGTTTCTGCTAGTATGGTTCGGCGCTCTCGGTGCGGTGGACGACTGGCTAAAACTCACCGCAAAAACCCATCATCGAAGCAGAGACGGCCTGAAAGCATGGGAAAAACTTATATTCCAGTTCGGCGGAGCTGTACTCATCGCCGCCTTTTTGTATTCAAATTTTTCACAGGTGGCTGACGCAAGTATGTTCTGGGTACCATTTTACAAGCACGGCATACCTATCAATGGTGCAGTTTTTGTAATCATAGCGATTTTGTATATCTCGGCAACCAGCAACGCCGTCAATCTCACAGATGGAATGGATGGTCTGGCCGCCGGCTGTGTCGCAATTATGTCAATGGTACTGGTCATCCTATGCTATGTAGCCTCAGAGGCTATGGAAGTTACCAGTGGAAGAACCTGGGCAAGCTATCTGCTTATCCCGCACATACCGCAGGCGGGCGAATTGAGCATATTTTTCGCCGCAATTTTCGGGGCCGCCATTGGTTTTTTATGGTACAATTGCCACCCTGCCCAGACTTTTATGGGCGATATCGGCTCACTGCCACTGGGCGCAGCTATGGGATACGGAGCGTTAGTTACTAGGAATGAAATCCTGCTTTTGGTCATCGGCGGCATATTTGTAATCGAACTTGCAAGCGTAATGCTGCAAGTTGGCTATTTCAGGTACACTGGCGGCAAAAGACTATTCAGATGCGCCCCGATACATCACCATTTCCACCTGAAAGGCTGGTCGGAGCCGCAGGTAGTTGTTAGATTCTGGTTAATGGCAGTCGCATTTGCTGTAATAGCTCTGGCAACATTGAAGATAAGGTAATCTTAGAATATAAATCAAAAATTTAATGTAAAAATTGCGGAATCAAAAGAGATTCCTCGTCGCTTTGCTCGCTCGGAATGACAAGACTCATTCGGGATTTTGTTTTTTCGTGCTCACTTTTGGGCTATCAACATTTTTTTTGATATTTACGCCTGTTTTTTCGGATGTTCTCCAAAGTTTTGGCCCATATCAGCCGATAAATTGACTGGAGAATAATACTTTTTTTCATATTATAGAGGTAAATTGTATGTTTATTGATCATCAGGAAAAACGACTTAACAATATTGAAAAGCTCAATAATGCGGCGATATCCTACGCACAGGGCAACCAGTACCAGCGAATCCGCGAGATTAGTCTCGATGACCTTCTGATGGACAACAGGATTTTGTTCCTTATCGGCGAAATCCACTATCAAATGGCGACACAGGTTATAATGAAACTTCTACACCTTGACAATACCAAACCAGGCGCTGAAATCAGCCTTTATATCAATTCCCCCGGCGGAAGCGTTGACGACACTATGGCAATTTACGACACGATGAGATTCATAAACTCTCCCGTGGCAACATATTGCATCGGAAAGGCCCAGTCAGGCGCAGCTGTAATTCTCGCCTCCGGTGTAGTAGGTAAACGCTATGCTCTTCCGCATTCAAAGGTTATGCTCCATCAGCCGTGGGGTGGAATCACCGGTCAGGCTGAGGATATCAGGATTCAGGCAGAAGAGATCGGCAAAGCAAAAAAAATGATAAACCAGATTTTATCAAAGCACACAGGGAAAGCACCGGAGCTAATCGCCTCAGAGATTGAACGCGACAGGTATATGAGCGCCGACGAAGCTAAAGAATGGGGCCTTATCGACGAGGTGCTGCACGAACACGAAGCAGAAAAAAAGGACAACAAATAATTCACACTTACGATAAAAGGAGTACCTGAGCAATGCCTTCTAACCAGCTTGTACCAATAGTTATTGAAAAATCCGGAAGAGGCGAAAGAGCCTATGATATATATTCACGTCTGCTGAAAGACCGCATAATTTTTCTCGGCGGGCAAGTTAACGACGACGCGGCAAACCTGATTATCGCACAGTTGTTGTTCCTATCAAACGAAGACAGCAAAAGCGATATCCATTTTTATATCAACTCGCCGGGCGGATCCATAACCGCAGGGCTTGCAGTATACGATACTATGCGATTTCTGCGATGCAATGTCGCTACATATTGCATCGGCCAAGCAGCCAGTATGGGCGCGGTACTGTTCGCGGGCGGCGAAAAAGGGAAAAGATTTATACTTCCAAACGGCAGAGTTCTCCTGCATCAGCCTCTTTTGAGCGGAGAAATGGTCGGACCTGCCACTGACCTTGAGATCGAAGCTGTAGAAATTCTTCGGTTGAGAGAGCGATTATACAATATTCTCTCAGAACATACCGGACAAAATGCCGATAAAATCAAAAAGGACTGCGATAGAAATCTGTGGCTTGAGGCTCAGGAATCGGTCAATTACGGGCTAGCGGATAAAATTCTGGTTAGACCTCTGGATGTAGTTTAGGATTCCTGATATACTGCTTATTCAGATTAGGAAGGCTTTTGAGATGAAAAAATATCTTCTCATACTTGTCGTTTGTATATCGATGGCAGTTGTCGGCTGCCAGGATCGCTGTCCGCTCGTTCTTGAAGAGAACAAGACCCTTAGTGAACAAAACCTGCAGCTGAAAAAAGACTTAGATCAGGCACAGCTTGAAAATCTCCAGCTAACCAGGCAACTGATGAATCTTGGTGGAATTCCACCTGAGGTGCGGCTTGAAAACATCATCACAGTTGAAGATATCGAATTAGCAAAAAGAACAGGCCTATTTGACAAGGATTACAATAACGCCAATGAAATGCTTATCGTATATCTCAAGACGATTGATAAATATGGCGATTCGATTAAAGGCTCTGGCTCTGTTGATGTCGAACTTTGGGATCTGAGCCTGCCGACCGAACAAGCCAAACTCAAAAGCTGGCATATCTCGCCGGAAGAGCTAAAGGAAAACTGGGCAGGAGCAATGATGACCAGCTATTACAGATTTACTTTTGATGTAGCTGATATATTAAAGGAAAATGAAGGGATTTTAACTGTCAAAGTACGATTCCTTGACTACCTCACCGGCAAAGACTTTGAAAAACAGCGAACCATAGAAAGATAAGCAGTCTTCAACCAGATTGTCATCTTTGTATAATTTATCTGCTAATTCATCCATTGAAGTTATTTCGTCAAAGTTATCTTATGTCCGACAATCGAAATATCCGCACGGTCCTTGCCGACATCAAGTACGGAAAACATATTCCCGACAGAATCGCCAGCCTGGCACTTCTTGAGGCCTTCGCCCTTGACATAAATATAAGCTGTCGCTTTATCCCCTATTGTCATCACACACTGCAATTTCAGTTTTGAAATAATATCTTCAATCGTCTTATCCGCCAAAGGTTTTGAATCCACCAGCGAAGACGATTTAAAAAGCCCATCACGAAATATTTTATCAATATCAACTTTCTCGGCCTGCCCAGAATCCGGCACGACGGTTTGTTTATCCGAAGTATCGGAGTCTGGCTGAGCAATTGACGTATCAATCGGCAAAAATATCACAGCCATCAAAATACAACCGCAAATTATAATCCCGAAAATAGCAAAAGCCTGCGCCAATTTCCAAATTTTCACTTTATATAATTTTTTAATCATCGAATACCCTACTCAGAATTTTAAATATTAACTATCTTGCTCAGCAAAAAAGTGCCGCCGACAACATCGGTCGTTTGGCTTGCCTTAATTTCCATCTGTTCAAGGCCTATGGCACTGTCGGAAAGTTCCACGGCGGATATCAATTTCATTATCTCTTTTATATGGCCCGTAAATTCGATCTTGACCGAAAGTTTCCTGCAAAACTTATCCTCTGCTACAGGCATAATTTTAATCGACCGCACCTGCAATGGAAGTTTTTCATACATCCCATTAAGCTCGCTGCAAAATCGTGATATCTGTTGTTGATTTGAGCCTTCATCGCCAAGCAGGGATTTGATATACTCATATCGTTCTTCAATTTTATCACGAACAAGCATATCCGCTCTTATCATTACGAGTTCTGCCTTTAATTTTTCTATCTGATCTATTCTCGTAGCACAGGCTTTGATGCATGGTTTGACGGCAGCAATATAAATTAAGGCTGACAATATTAGTACCGCTGTAAAGCCTGCCAGAAATTTTTCTCTTTTCCTGTGATTCGAATTTTTCATCATTTAATATTTCCGACCAAACATTCCGCTCTGAATTCAACAACACTTTTACCACCGGGCACAGGAATCTGCTGAGCATTTTCGATATTCAGGCTTTTTAATATTTTTGATTCCCGCACAGCCTCAGTATATCCAAACGCATTCGAAAGTTTTTCCGCTCGCCCTTTTATCGTAAGCTTCATCTGGCTGTCTGTACGCATCACTTTCAAATTATCTACTGATATTCCTTTAGGCGTAAACTTATAAAGCTCGCTCATGATACCCATAATAACACCTTTATCCGCCGAGTGCTTTTCGATCGCATGTATCTGATGCTTTTTGGTATCAATATCGACAGCGATATATTTTACAGGCTCAATCTGCGAAAGAAAATAATCTCTGCTTCTTTCAAACCGCAAATTCAAAAAGAAAAACACCAGCCATATCAGCAACCCAAACACAAACACAGTTATCCCCAAAACAACCGCCCGCCCCAATAGCTGTTTTTTTTCGATTTCCGCAAGCTTCTCAGGCAAAAGCAGATTAAAATTCTTAAACGAATCATCCTTCATCAACGTCGGCAAACTTTCAAAACTTTCATAGCCGCCGGATGATTTTCTGATAAGCCCAGGGTCAATAATTACCCTGTCGATAATCAAGCCTGCGTTTTCAAACTGCGAGAATACTGCGTCCAAATCACTTTTCAAAACTATATAAACAGAAACATAGTACCCCTTATCATTTTTTTCGACCGGCATGATTGAATAAACAAAAGTATCCTTTCCAAGCGGCATTATTTCTTCGATTTCAAAATCCGCCATCTTGGCCGCTTCTTCAAAATCATCAGTCGGCAGCTTAATACTCTTTACAATACAAATCTCTTTCGGCAAAGCCAATATCAATTGACTAAATTTGAATTTATTGCTTCTGACAGCATTGCCGAACTGCGTAATGTCTGTAAATTTTAGCTCTTCAACCGATTTGCGATTTTCATAATAGAGTTTAACCTCCCCGCTGGCCCCGATGCAAACCACTGACCAGCCAGCCCTGATTTTTGCATTAGCCTGTTTCATTGTATCCTCTCGATGCTAATTATTTTCAAATCTCTGCCTTTCAATTTCACAACCGCCATCAAATTACATCTGCTTTCATCAGCCGTTCCAAAGGAATATATCCTGAAATACTCCGAATCAAATCTGCAATACTGACCCAGCAACTCCGTATCCATTTCAGAAAGCTCTGTTATCTGCGAAAAATCCTGCGAGCTTGCAAATGAGTTTTGGCTGTCTGTGTTTCTGAAATGTTCAACCGCCGGCCCAACGCCGGAACCAAGCCCAGGCAATTTATCTATAACATCAACTGAGACAGTATTGATATTCACCCTGCCGTCGCCATAGGCTGAAAATAAATTCATCAGCCCTTGCCTTTCATCATCGCCATAATAAATTTTCGCATCAATCCAGCGCACATACAGCAGCTCCCGAATCGCTTCAATGTTCTTGTCCTTGCATTGGTATCCTGTCTGGCAGGCGATATAATATTCATCCTCTGCGCCGCTTGAGTCAGTCATATTATCCTCATCCATCCAGTCTAAAATGCATTGGGCTGTGGCTTCCTCGATTTCATCGAAGTTAGTCCAGACTGCCGGGTCAGACTTGTTTATTGATAAAAGTGCCATCTCATCATAAGCACGGTATTTAAGCCTACCAGCAGTTTCAAATAAACCCTCCTCCTGAACATCTTTTTCAAACTCGCTTATCTGTTTTATTCTGGCGGGGGAAATATCCTCAGCCGAAAATAGCGCACGGATTCTATCGATTCCGCCGATGGCAAGATGGTACGCCTTTAAACTGTCAATATAGTTTTTCGCTGTTTGCATTTCCATTCGTCCTCTGTACGCAAGGCCAGCAGACATCGCCGCTAGCGAGGCAACAACTATCATCACAATAATAAGAACACTTGCGCCACGTTTTAATCTAAGCGTATCGAATAACGCTTTTGTTGTGTACATTTTCAAAAACAATTTAGTCCTCACCGTCGCCAGCTAAATTTCCCTGACAATTCAACATCAACATACACTGAAAATCCTTGTCAATACCTGCTAGCTTAAAATTAAACTTTATCGCATCAGGCAGTTTATCCTTTGAAACATAATTATCTATCCATCTCTTCTGCTGGTCATCAGAATCAACTGCATAGACCTGACAAACAATCTTATCAAATAAAACAAATAATGTTTCTGCACTCGCTTCGCCTATCAATTCGCCGCCAGCGGCATATCTGTTTTCACGAACAAGCTCCATCTGGCCATCATCGTTCTTTGCCCACGAATACTTCAGCATCGCAGGCTTCGCGTAAATCCCTGAAAGCTGCCAGCCAGGACACATCGTAAAAAAACTCAAATCAAATCCGCCATCGGTTCGCTGAGCAAGTTCAAAACCGACATCATTACCATCTGCCAGCTTTGGCAAATAGCAGCAGGCAATTTCTCCCCTGATTGCACCGGTCAAACGCGAAATATTATCAAAAATATCCCTGTTTACCTCTGTTGAACTATAGAGTCCTCTTGCCTGAGTGAATACCGCGCCAAGCCCAAGCGTCAGAACACTTGCGATAAGCATAGCAATCATTATCTCAACAAGCGTAAAACCATATCTTGGCCGCGAAAATTTCATAAATCAATTTTCCTCCGACACTGGCCTGATGAAAATAAAAGTCTCAAGCACGATATCCTGCTCAATCCCTCGCCAGCTCCAGAAAACCCGTGCATTCAATTTTGCCAAATCTTCAATCTCAAGTTGCTCAAGTCTTACCTGCCAATTAAACCTGCCGTTATTGCCGGAATATGTTCTGTAGGAATGTTCCGTATTAAGCCTTTCCTGTGTAATTAGCGATTCAGCTATAAGGCCGGCTTCAATCTTCTGGCCGGAAAGTGCGCTAACGCCAGATGACATCTTCATCGACGCAAGTATTGCACCGAGCGATGTACCAAGTATCACAAGTGCGACAAGCGACTCAAGCACCGAAAATCCATTATGCTCATTTGGCTTTATCAAAAGCTTTTATCTCCATGCCATCAATTTCTATAACCTTGTAAAATCCTGTTCCAATCACATCTATCCTGCCGATAGGCCAGCCCGCTGCCGGATCAAAAACCAGAGTTCGCAAATTTGATTCAGACTCAAAATTTTCGAACTCAACATTAACAATGTCTTTGCCAAACTGCATTACCTTGCCGGGCTGACCTTCGACAGACTCATAACCATCCTCCTGGTTGTTGTTCTTCTCCTCCAGATAGAACGTCTTATTCTTTATATCAAACACTATCCTTATGCTTACATTATCCTGTTCGGCTTTGCTTATCGCATAGCGAATCATCTGTATTATATTTAAGCAAAACTGCTGGCCGCTCAAATCTTTGCCACTGTTGGTCGCATAAGGCACCGCCACCATCGTTATCACTGAAATAATCATCAGTACGATAACAAGCTCAACGAGCGTAAATCCACATCTAATATTCCTGATGGTTGGTGATATCATCTTCATTGCCCTTTATTCCATCGGCCCCGGCAGAGACAACATCGTAAAGCACCTCGCTATCGGTAAGCTCGCTTGGATAAGCATAATAATAATCGCCGCCCCAAGGATCTTTGGGCGTGGTATTACTTTTCAGATAAGGCCCCTTCCAGCCAGCGGCACCGGGGTCTTTTATTAACGCATCAAGCCCCTCATCAGCCATAGGATATCTGCCGGTGTCCTGTTCAAACATATCAAGCCCTATCCCAAGAGTACCCGCTATCGTTTGCTTTGCCGCGGTTATTCGCGCCTCCTGACTTCGACCGAAAAATCTCGGCACAATCACCGCCGCCAGCACGCT